>JAPFFX010000175.1 GCA_026645375.1 Citricoccus sp. WCRC_4
GACGCCGACGAGCGCATCGGCGTGCGCGTCCCGCTCCTGCCCCCGCTGGGTGAGGCCGCAGTGGCCTGGAGCCCCGAGCAGGTGGACCGCTGGGTCTCCCGCATCTTCCCGCAGGACGAGCAGGTGATCGCCGGCTACCGCGAGGCGGCCGAGCGCGTCCGGGCCCAGGGGTACGCCATCTCCCGGGTGGACCAGGACCCGGAGGGCTATGCCGCCCTGGGTGAGGCCCTGGGCGAGTACGCCCACGGCGAGCTGACGCCGGTACGGGACCGTGCCGTGCGCACGACGATCGCGGGGGCGGGGCACTTCTTCGGCGGGTCCGTCAGCGAGGCGGACCGTTCGATCGACCTGGCGAGCGTGGTGGTCCCGGTCTTCGCCCCCGACACCGAGGAGCCCACCAACTCCGGCCTGGTGCTGCGGTTGTGCCACCTGCCCTCGGGCGTGGACGGCGCCACCGTGCTGGAGTGGGTCCAGGCCCTGCAGCAGGCCGCGTCCGAGGTCACCCAGACCCTTTCGACCGGTGCCGGCAAGGACTATGCACGCTACGCCGCCGCTGGGCTGCGCAGCGCCTGAACGGCCGGCCCTCGGACGGGCTGACACGACGAACGCCCCGGGCCACGGCCCGGGGCGTTCGTCGTCCGTCCAGCTGGAGGGATCAGCCCTGCTGGCTCATGAACTCCTGGATGGGAGTGCCGTCCACGAGCACCTCGGCGGTGTAGGTGCCGGCGTTGGAGGTGGCGGTGTACTCGAGCTGGCCGATGATCTGCGGATCGGCGCAGCTGCCGGCGGACATCGGCTGGCCGGTCAGGTCCACGGTGACGGTGTCACCCTCGATGGCGACGTCCTGCACGCTCAGCTCGGACTGGTAGAGGGCGTTGACCAGGCCGTTGGAGTGCTCGTACGTCCGGTCCTCCAGCAGGGCCTCGATGCCGGCCTCGACGCGCTCGGCGGTACCGACCTCTCCGGAGCCGGTCGCCTTCACGGTGGACTCGACCAGCAGGTCGCCGCACCCCGGGAACTCGACGCCCTGATGGCCGGAACCGGCCGGGGACACCCAGTAGACGGTGGCCTCACCGGCCGCGGCCGCGGCAGGGGTGGAGGACGGGGCCGCGGCCGGGGTCGAGGACGCGGGGGACGACGACGCCGGGGCAGCGGTCGTGGGGGCGGTCGACGCCGACGCCGACGCCGACGGTGTCTCGGACGCAGACGCGGAAGCGGCCCGGGTCTCGGTGGCGGACGCGGCCGGGCTGGACGTGGAGGTTGAGGGGCTGGCGCTCGCGCTCGCGCTGGAAAGCGAGGAGGCCGGCGTCGGGGTCCCGGTGGGCTCTTCAGCGGCCATGCCGCAGGCGGTCAGTCCGAGGGAGAGCGCCGCGGCCAGGCCGGCGACGGCGAGAAGGGGGCGGCGTGGTGTTCGCGTCAAGCTCATGCCCCTGAGCCTAGACGAGCGGCGCGCCTAGACTCGAACCATGATGGACTGGATCGCCTCCCTGCCGCTCGGCTGGGCCGTCCTGCTGTTCTGGTCCATGGCGATCGTCCGCTCGACCACCACCTATGCCCTGGGGCGAGGGATCGCCGCCGGCGCCGAGCAGACGTCCCTGCGCCGGTACCTGTCCGGGCCGCTCTACCTGCGCGCCATGAGGTTCGTGGACCGCTGGGGCCCCTGGGCGATCCCCCTGTGCTTCATGACCGTCGGCCTCCAGACCGCCGTGATCAGCACCGCCGGCATCACCCGGATGCGCTGGCGCCGGTTCATCCCCGCCATGCTCGTGGGCGCACTGATCTGGGGCGTCATCTACGGCACCGTCGGCATGGCCGTGGTCTGGGCCGTCATCACCACCGCCGTGGCCAGCCCGTGGGCCGCCGCCGCGCTGGTGCTGGCCCTGGCCGGCGTCGTGGTCCTGGTCCTGTGGCGCACCGGCGGGATGGCCCTGCTGCGCGCCTCCCGGACCCAGCGCCGGGCTCGGGCTGCGGGGGAGCGCGCTGCGGCGGAGCGGGCCGGCGCTCAGCCGGACACGACCTCCGACGCCGGCCGGTAGGCCGAGTCCAGGTCCAGTCCCAGCGGCCCGGCGACGGCGTCCGCCACCCCGCGGTGGGTGAGGACGCCGCCGTGGGCGTTGAGGCCCGCGGTGAAGCCCCCGTCGGAGGCCAGTGCGGCCTGCCAGCCACGGTCGGCGATCTTCAGGACATAGGGCAGGGTGGCGTTCGTCAGGGCGGCCGTGGAGGTCTGCGGGACGGCGCCCGGGATGTTGGCCACGCAGTAGTAGACCTGCTCGCCGACGCGGTAGGTGGGGTCCTCGTGCGTGGTCGGGCGGGAGTTCTCGAAGCAGCCGCCCTGGTCGATGGCGATGTCCACGAGCACCGAGCCCGGGCGCATCGCCGAGACCATGTCCGCGGTGACGAGCTTCGGCGCCGCCGCACCCGGGATGAGGACCGAGCCGATCACCAGGTCCGAGTCCGCCACGGCCTCGGCGATGCTCAGCTTCGAGGACGCCATGGTCCGCAGCCGGCCCTGGTACACGGTGTCCAGCTGGGTCAGGCGGTCGAGGTTGATGTCCAGCACGGTCACGTCCGCACCCAGTCCCGCGGCGATCACCGCGGCGGCCTCTCCCGCGACGCCGGCCCCGATCACCGCCACGCGGCCCCGCCGGGTCCCGGGGACCCCGCCCATCAGGATGCCGGAGCCGCCCTGGGCCTGGGTCAGGTGGTAGGCCCCGGCCATCGGGGCGATCCGGCCGGCGACCTGACTCATCGGTGCCAGCAGCGGCAGGGCCCGTCCGCGCGTGACGGTCTCGTAGGCGATCGCCGTGACACCGGAGTCCAGCACCGCCCGGGAGAGTTCCATGTCGGCCGCAAGGTGCAGGTAGGTGAAGAGCACCTGGCCGCGGCGCATCAGCTGCAGCTCTCCGTCCACCGGCTCCTTGACCTTGAGCAGCAACCCGGCCTGGTCCCAGACCTCCTCGGCGCTCCCGGCCAGTCGGGCGCCGGCGTCGACGTACTGTGCGTCCGTGATGCCGGAGCCGATCCCGGCGCCGGACTGGACGAGCACATCGTGGCCGTGACTGACGAGCTCGGAGACGCCGCCCGGGGTGAGGCCGACGCGGAACTCATTGTTCTTGATCTCTGTGGGAACGCCGATGAGCATGCACCGACGCTACCGCCACCGGGGCGTCTGCGGGAGTGCTGGCAGCGGGCAGGTCCTTCTCAGCGAGGGGGCGAGCGCATACTGAGGGAGTGGACTACCAGATCATCACGACCGTCATCGCCGGACTGCTGCTCGCGGTGGCCGTGCTGGGCACGGTCTTCCCCATCCTGCCCGGCTCCGTCCTGACCATCATCACGCTCATCG
Organism: Citricoccus sp. WCRC_4; assembly: GCA_026645375.1. GTDB lineage: Bacteria > Actinomycetota > Actinomycetes > Actinomycetales > Micrococcaceae > Citricoccus. Next base: position 3,347 of record JAPFFX010000175.1, read on the forward strand.
CCTGGGCCTGGATCCTGGGGTCGCCCGCGGCGTGGACCGCCGCGATCGTCGGGGTCGGCCTGGCCGTGGCCGGGATGAGTGCCTCGGCGGTACTGACCGGCCGGAAGATGCGGCGCGAACAGATCCCGAACGGCCCGATCGTCGTGGGCGTCGTCTGCGGGATCGTGGGCATGTTCGTGATCCCGGTGGTGGGGTTGTTCGTCGGTTTCGCCGCGGGCCTGCTCGTGGCCGAACTCGTTCGCCGCCGTCACCTGAAGTCTGCCGTCCGCTCCTCCTGGGAGGCCCTGAAGTCGATGGGCCTGGGCATCCTCGTCGAGTTCACCTGTGCCTCCCTGGCAGCCTCGTCCTTCGCCATCGGCACGATCGTGCACTTCGCGAACCGCTGACGCGAGGCCTGGCGCAACCCCCTGACACCGACCCGCTGACACGCATCCGACGACCGGAGGGAACCATGGGCATCTACGACATCCAGCTGGAGCAGACCGGCGCCACCACGGACTGGACACTGCTCGTGCTGTGCGCCGTGGCCGGGGTGCTGGGGCTGATCGCCGCCGTCGTGGTGATTCCCCAGCTGGTCACCGCCGTGCGCCGGGAGCGGCCCGGCAGCGCAGGCGAACGTGCAGGGGACGAGGGGCCTGGCGGCCCCGCCGGTCGTGGGGCCGCGACCGGTACGGATCGCGCCGCGGCGAGCAACCGGGTGGGCCTGGCGATGGCGTCGCTGCTGTCCGCGATGCTCGTGGTCGGCGGGATCATCGGCTCCGTGGTGGCGCTGACGGCCACGGGCCTGCACCACGCCTCCGGACACGTGGAGGCCACCGGCATGGTGGACGGGCAACGCTGGCTGAAGATCGCCGAGTTGCCCTTCGCGGTGGCCTGGGACGGGGCCGAGCCGGCGGAGGGCGAGCGCGTCGGGGCGGCCTGTACCGAGGGCTCCCCCGTGGCGGGGCTGGAGTGGACCTGCGCACCGCCCGGGCGCTGACCCGGCGCCGGGCCGGCGGGGGAGTGGCCGAAGCGTCCGACGACGGCGGGGCGCCGTGGTGCCCCGACATCGGCTGACATAGGCTGTCGCGCATGGTCGTGCGCAGTGGTTTCCCCATCCTGAAGACCGATGACCTGCCCCGTCTGGTCAGGTTCTATCGGGATGCCTTCGACGCCGTGCGGACCTACGGCTTCCCCGCGCCGGAGGACGAGTCGCGGGACGTGTTCGTCGTCCTGAGGATGGGCGGGGCCTTCCTGGCGATCGGCCGGGAGCTGGACATCGGCGGCAACGACTCCCGGGCGGCCCTGTGGTTCTACGTGGACGACATCGACGAGAGCACTCGCAGGGCCCACGCCGCCGGCGCCACCATCGTCGCGCCCCCGCAGGAGATGCCCTGGGGTGAGCGCATGGCCCAGGTGCGCGACCCGGACGGGTTCCTGGTCTACCTGGGCATCCGGGCCACCGACGAGGACCCGGACGCGCCGTAGCGGCTCCGCGGCCCCGGCGGTAACCGTGACCCGGCGGACGGCCGGGTGGGACATGGCGCGGGCTGTCGGCGGCAGCGCCGGGGTGCGTGGACGACGACGGGGCGCCACCCGCGCATGGTGACGCCCGGTCGTCGTGGGCCGGGTAGTC
>JAPFFX010000181.1 GCA_026645375.1 Citricoccus sp. WCRC_4
GGGACCTCGAGCCGGCCGACGAGGGCACCACCCTGGTGCGCCACACCTACGACTGGACGCAGCTGAGCGACGAGACCCGGTTCCCGCGCGCGCTGGCCACCACCCGCTCAACCCTGATGGCCTCGGTGGACCGGCTGGCCGCCCTGGCCGAGGAGCCGGCAGAGGGGTCGACCGAGGCGCGAAGCCGGGGCTGATCCGGGCGTGGACCAGACCGCCGTGCGGGCGCTCGTCGAATCCCTCGGCAGCGATGACGCCATCCTCGAGGAGACCGTCCGGGTCCTGCGGGACTCGGTCCCGGGCTACGAGAACGTGCCCACCGAGTCCCTCCTCGCCTCGGCCCGGCGCAACCGGGCCCTGAGCATCCGCACCATCCTGGACGGTCGCGCCCCGGATCCCGACCAGATCGACGAACCGCGCACCCTCATGGAGGAGCGCATGGGCCAGGGGGTGTCCATCGTCAGCGTGCTGGCCGGCTTCCGACTGTCCATGTCCGTGATCCTGCGCCACCTGCTCGACCTCGCCCCGCGTCACGGCGTCGCCGCGGACGCGGCGCTGACCTTCAGCACCCTGCTCTGGTCGCTCGGGGACGCCTTCACCACGCAGGCGGTCGTGGTCTACCGGGACCGCTCCATCGCCCAGGCCGTGGCGGACTCCTCCCGCCGCACGCAGTGGATCCGGGATGCCGTCGTGGGCGTCCTGGACCGCACACAGCTGCACAGCGGGGCCGCCACCTTCGACCTCCCCCTGGACGGCCCGGTGCGGGCCGTCCGCGCCGAGGTCGGGCCCGGGACCCCCGGGGACCCGGTCACCCGGTTGCAGGACTGGGCCGAACGCGCCGGGGCGCGCGCCCTGGCCGCTCCCCGGGGCGAGGGCGCCGTCGGGATCCTCACCGGCGACGCCGGCCCGGTGGCTGCCGCGGACGGGGTCACCATCGCGTTGGGCCCGCCGGTGCCCCTTGCGGACCTGCGGGAGTCCTTCGACGGCGCCACCCGGGTCCTGGAGGCCGCGCGACGGGTGGGCTGGGACGGTGCCGTGGACGCGGACCGGCTGTCCTGGCGCATGGGCATCCTCACCAGCCCGGAGGCCACGGAGCTGCTCCACGCCCGGCACGTGGCCCCCGTGCTCCAGGAGGGGCCCTTCGGGGAACTCGTCCTGGAGGCGCTGGCCGCCTACCTGGACCATGGGATGAGCATCCCGCTGGCCGCCGCCTCGATCCCAGTGCACGTCAACACCCTGCGGTACCGGCTCAAGCGGTATCAGGAGCTCACCGGGGGGACCGTGCACGAACTGGAGACGCTCATCGAGGCATCCTGGGCGCTCGCAGCCCATCGGGGAGTCCAGCCGCGTCCCCGCGGTGATCAGTTGTAGCTGGCTACGAAACACCGAACGAACTGTTGAACTCCTCTACGTAGCGCGCGTCACGGCGGGCGGACCATGCTGGTGGATGTCGCCTTCATCACATCCGTGATCGAGGTCACACGCACCGTTTCCGTCAGCCGCGGGACGCCGCCCTACCGGGCCGGTCGGCCCCACGTTCGAGAGGTTCTCCTATGCTCCTGGGGATTCTTGGCATCATCCTGTCCCTGGCCCTGCTGATCACGCTGGCCTACCGGGGCATGCCGGTCATCATCGCCGCACCCATCGCCTCGGTGGTGGCCCTGGTCTTCTCGGGGGCGCCGATCCTGGCGTCCTACACCGAGATCTTCATGCCCGCACTGGCGAACTTCGTCATGAACTACTTCCCGGTGTTCCTGCTCGGCGCCATCTTCGGCCTGCTGATGACCGCCACCGGGTACGCGGAGTCCATCGCCCGCTCGGTGACGCGCGTGATCGGCGCCCGCAGTGCGCTGCTCGCCACCGTGGTCACCTCGGCGCTCATGACCTACGGCGGCATCAGCCTGTTCGTGGTGGCCTTCGTGATGTTCCCGCTGGCGCGTGAGCTCTTCCGCATGGCCGACATCCCGAAGCGGCTGATCCCGGGCACCATCGCCCTGGGCATCTTCACCTTCACCATGACCGCGCTGCCCGGATCCCCGCAGGTGCAGAACCTCATCCCGGGCCCGTTCTTCGGCACCGACGGCTTCGCCGCCCCCGGCATCGGCCTCATCGGCACTTTGATGATCGGCGGGCTGGGCCTGCTCTGGCTGGAATACCGCCGCCGGACCCTGATGGCCAAGGGCGAGCACTTCGCGGACACCCTGGACGCCATCGACCGGGAGCACGGCGGCGCCGCCGCGGCCACCAGTGGCGGCTCCGGCTCCCACGGCAAGGGCGTCGGCCCGGGTGCCGCGGTCGTCGACGAGGACCGGAAGAACTCCGCCGTGGACACCGAGTCCAACCCCGACGCCGCCCCCACCTCGGCCGCCCTGCTGGCCCCGCCGAACGCCGTCGTGCCGTTCCTGCCGCTGCTGATGGTGATCGCCGTCAACTTCGCCTGCACCCTGTTCATCTTCCCGGCCCTGAACTGGGACTACCTCAACGAGGAGAAGTTCGGCGGGGTCACCCTCTCGGCCCGCGCCGGGATCTGGGCCGTGACCGTCGGCCTGACCGCCGCCGTGCTGCTGATCGTCGCCCTCAACATCCGCCACGTCGCCGCCCTGAGGAAGGGCTTCTACGACGGCGCCAAGGGCGCCATGCTGCCGATCTTCTCCACGGGCTCGGAGGTCGGCTACGGGGCGGTCGTCGCGTCCGTGGCGGCCTTCGCGGTCATCCGCGACTCGGTGTTCAACCTCGGCGGTAACGCCCTGGTCACCTCCGTGGTGTCCACCTCCGTCACCGCCGCGATCACCGGTTCGTCCTCGGGCGGCATGACGATCGCCCTGAACGCCTTCGGTGAGCAGCTGCGGGGCATGGCCGTGGACCAGGGCGTCAGCCTCGAGGCCATGCACCGACTGACCGCCATGGCCGCCGGTGGCCTGGACACCCTGCCGCATTCCGGTGCCGTGGTCACCCTGCTCATCGTCTGCGGCATGAGCCACCGCCAGTCGTACAAGGACATCGGCATGGTGACCCTGGTCATCCCGGTCATCACGGTCGCGGTGCTGACCACCGTGGTGTCCTTCACCGGCGCGTTCTGAGCAGGTCCGGTCCACGCCGCGGCCCACTCGTGACGCGAGTCATCACCTGAGACCATATTCATGTCAAGTCCCGGGCACCGCCCGGAGAGGAGCATCCCATGACCACCACCCCGTCGAGTCCCTCACCCCAGGACGCCGTCATCGTCGGAGGGGCGCGTACCCCCTTCACCCGGCTGCTGTC
>JAPFFX010000240.1 GCA_026645375.1 Citricoccus sp. WCRC_4
CGTTTTCGACATCCAGACCAGTCACAGGCCCAGACAGAGGCACTGAGCCCCTCAGCCCACCGGCCGGAAGAACACCGTCGCCAACGGCGGCACCACCACCACCGCCGACGCCGGCTGACCGTGCCAGTGTTCCTCCGCGGCCCGGATCGGTCCCACGTTGCCGACTCCCGAGCCGCCATAGGTCTCGGCATCGGTATTGAGCACTTCCTCCCACTCCCCCGCGACCGGCAGCCCGAGCCGCACATCGTAGTGGGGATGGCCGGCGAAGTTGGTCACGCACACCAGGGGGCGTGCCTCCTCGCCGTCCGCGCCGTCCGCGCCGGGCGCGGACCAGCGGATGAAGGAGAACAGGTTCCGGTCGCCGTCGTTCTGGTCGATCCACTGGAAACCTGCCGGGTCGTTGTCCTGGCTCCACAGTTCAGGGGCGTTGCGATAGACCATGTTGAGATCCCGCACGGCCTTCATCAGCCCCTTGTGCTGGAGGTTCTCGGTGAGCCACCAGTCCAGCCCGTGGGATTCCTTCCACTCGGATTCCTGTCCGAACTCGGATCCCATGAAGAGCAGCTGCTTGCCCGGGTGGGCCCACATGAATCCGTAGTAGGCGCGCAGGGATGCCAGCTGCTGCCAGCGGTCGCCGGGCATCTTCCGCAGCAGCGATCCCTTGCCGTGGACCACCTCGTCATGTGAGAGCGGCAGCACGAAATTCTCGCTCCACGCATAGACCAGGGAGAAGGTCATCTCGTTGTGGTGCCAGCGCCGGTTCACGGGGTCCTCGGACATGTACTGGAGCGAGTCGTGCATCCAGCCCATGTTCCACTTCAGGCCGAAGCCGAGCCCGTCCTGGTCGGTGGGTGCCGTGACACCAGAGAACGCGGTGGACTCCTCCGCCACCATGACCGTTCCGGGATTGCGCTTGTAGGCCGTGGCCGTGGCCTCCTGCAGGAAGCTGATCGCCTCGAGGTTGTGGTTGCCCCCGTGGATGTTGGGGATCCATTCCCCGTCCTCCCGGGAGTAGTCGAGGTAGAGCATCGAGGCCACGGCATCCACCCGCAGTCCGTCGATGTGGAATTCCTCGAGCCAGTACAGCGCGTTGGCCACCAGGAAGTTGCGCACCTCGGTGCGGCCGTAGTCGAACACCAGGGTGCCCCAGTCCGGGTGCTCCCCCTTGCGCGGATCGGCGTACTCGTAGAGGGGCGTGCCGTCGAACTTCGCCAACGCCCACTCGTCCTTGGGGAAGTGGGCGGGCACCCAGTCCAGCAGGACGCCGATGCCCGCCTGGTGGAGGCGGTCCACCAGGTACTTGAAGTCGTCCGGGGTACCGAACCGTGAGGTCGGGGCGTAGTAACCGGAGACCTGGTAACCCCAGGAGCCGCCGAAGGGATGCTCTGCCACGGGCATGAACTCCACGTGCGTGAAACCCTGCCAGGAGACGTACTCCACGAGCTGTTCGGCCATCTCCCGGTAGCTCAGGCCCGGACGCCAGGACCCGGCGTGCACCTCGTAGATGCTCATCGGCCCGTCGTGCGGGTCGGTGCGCGCCCGCTGCTCCATCCAGTCCTGGTCGCCGAAGGCGTAGCGGGAGTCGTCCACCCGGGAACCGGTCGCCGGGGGCACCTCGGTCCAGCGGGCCATGGGGTCGGCCTTGTCCCGCCAGTGCCCGTCGTGGCCGAGGATCGCGTACTTGTACACGGTCCCGGCGCCGATGCCGGGGACGAAGATCTCCCAGATCCCGGAGTCGCCCAAGGAGCGCATGGCGTGCTGGTGTCCGTCCCAGCCGTTGAAATCGCCCTTGACCCGGACGGCCTGGGCGTTCGGGGCCCACACCGCGAAGGAGGTGCCGGTGATCTCGCCCTGGGGGGACGAGTAGTGACGCACCCGGGAGCCCAGGACGGTCCACAGTGTCTCGTGCCGTCCCTCGCGGAACAGGTGCTGGTCCAGTTCGCCCACCGTGGGCAGGTACCGGTACGGATCGTCCTGCTCGGTGGCGTCCATGCCGGGGAAGGACACGAGGATCCGGTAGCCCGGCACCTGGCCCGCGTGCGTGGCCGGCATGGTACCCACCCAGATGCCCTCGCGCTCGTGGCGCAGCGGGATCACCGTGCCGTCGTCGGTCCGTACGGACACCTCCTCGGCCATCGGCCGCAGGACGCGGAAGGTGACGGTTCCGGCGTCGTCCAGGTGCGCGCCGAGGACCTCGTGGGGTTGGTGGTACCGGCCGTGGGCAACGGCGGTCAGCACCTCCGCGCGCACCTCGAGGGAGGTGGAGCTCCCGGTTCCTCCCGCGGCGGCCCCGGTGGACGGTGCCGCGGCGGGGGCCGCGGCCCCCGGCGTGGTTGATTCGGTGTTCTCGGCGTGCATGGTGTCCTCCTGGGGTTCACCCTCGATGACTGTCTCCACCGTATCCCGCGTGGGCGTTCCTGCCACGGTCCCGGCGGAGGACGCGCCCCGCCCGAGGGCCCGTCGGACGGCCGCGGCGGGGACCTCGACCCAGTCCGGCCGGTGACGCAGCTCGTAGACCGTCTCGTACAGGGCCTTGTCCAGCAGCAGTGCGGTGAAGACCGTCGAGGCCGTGTCCACCGGTTCTCCCACGGTGCGTCCGTAGCCCTCCAGGAAGGCCCGCTGCGTCCCGGCGGTCCACTCCGGGGTCCCGGCCAGTGCACCGGCGTAGTCGAAGGACCGCAGCATCCCGACGACGTCCCGTAGCCGCAGGTCCCAGCCGGAGCGTTCCTCGGCCTCCCGCAGTGGTTCGCCCTCGAAGTCCAGCACCGTCCAGCGGGTCGTGCCGCCGGTCTCGGAGGCGAGCACCTGGCCGAGGTGGTAGTCGGCGTGGATCCGCTGCAGGGGCGGGAGCCCGGACGCCGCGTCCGCCGAGCGCAGCGACGTGACGACCTGCTCCACGCGGTCCGCCAGGTCCTCCCCGACCGTCGTGGCGGCCTCGCGCCAGCCCCACTCGATCCGGGCGGCCAGTTCGGACAGGACCTGCGGTGTCCGGCCGGTGCCGGTGGGCACGGAGCGCGTTCCCAGGGCCTCGGCCAGGGCCAGGTGCAACCGGCCGGTGGCCTCCCCGATCCCCGTGGCCTCGGCCAGGAAGTCCTCCCCGGCCCCGGCGGCCTCGGTGGCCACCCGCCAGGCGTCCCTCGACCCGGTGATGAACTCGCGCAGGACGCAGGCCTGCCCCGAGACCCACTCGTCGGGCGTGGCGCGCCACCCCGCGGTGACCGAGCCGTACGTCACCGGGACCTCGCTGGAACCCGCCGCGGACAGCGCCAGGCCGATCTCGACGTCGGGATTGGCGCCGGCGGCCAGGACGCGGAAGAACTTGAGGATCAGCGTGCCGGGTCCGGCCTCGACGACGACGGAGGTGTTGGACTGTTCGCCCTGCAGCAATCGGGCCCGCAGGGTGTCGGCGTGGAAGGCCGGCCACTCGTCGAAGCCCGCGTAGGCGTGCCCTTCGGACCGGCGGTCCGCCGTGGGCAGTTGGCGTCGCATCATCTCGAGCCAGGCGGCCACGAACTCCGGGTCGTGGGTGCCGTCGTAGACCCAGCGGGACCCGGAGGCGGTGTCCCAGCGGCCGATCAGCGCGGAGTCCCCACCCTCGAGCGGTTCCTGGCGGATGGCCACGGGCACGGACAGCGTGACCGTGTCATCGTCCCGCCCGGCCGTCACCACCTGCAGCTGGAGCTGGACGTCCTCCCGGCTGGCCGCCAGCCGGATCCCCCCGACCCGGTGCAGGTCGAAGGGTCCCCGCACCGGGAACCAGCGCTGGGACGGCAGCCAGGCGGAGATCAGCTGGGGGAAGGATGCGGAGGAGTTCTGTTCAGTGGTCATCGGACGCTCCCTGCGGACATCTCGGGGGTGATCACGGGCAGTGCGGTCGTGTA
>JAPFFX010000296.1 GCA_026645375.1 Citricoccus sp. WCRC_4
CGGCGACGCAGCGTCGTGAGCACCAGCCGGGCCACCGGGTCGACCCCTGCGGTCATCCCCGGCACCTGGAAGGACAGCACCAGGTCCTCACCGCCGGTGGTGTACTCCCCGGGCAAGACCAACGGCACGGGCTCGAACTCCGGCACGGAGCGACGGGCGCCCTCGGGTAGCGGAAGCTCCAACCCCACCGGGGGCTCACCGCTGAGCACCAGCATGGCGTTGCCGCGCGTGAAGTACTCCCGGGCGAAGGATCGGACCTCATCATCGCTCAGCTTCTCGATGAACCGCGACGACACCCCGGCCAGCCCCGGTCCGCGCAGTCCGTAGCGCACGGTCAGTGCCTCGGCCACGGCCGGTTCCCCCAGCGCCGAAACATCACCCTCGGCCGCGAGGATCCTCTTCTCGTGCTCGATACGGGCTGCGGGCAGGGAACCGTCGGCCAGGCCGGAGATCGCCCGACACAAAGACCGGAGCTGATGAGCCACCTTCTCCGGCGTCCCCTCGACCTGGAAGGTCGTGGTGAGCATGCCGGAGCTGCCGTTCACGTCCGGATCCAGGTCCTCGACCTCGGCGAAGGCCAGGTGCTCCACCAGGTGTCCAGTGCCCAGAGTGTGGAAGGCCTCGTCCACCGCACCAGCTCGGAAGACCAGGTCGGCCCGCAGCCGTCCCGGCAAGGCCCGCCAGTGGACCTCCACGCCGTCGATCTCGGTGATGGTCGGTGCAGCACTCATGTCTTCCCTCGGGCGTCGAGACCACTCGACAGTGGCCAGATCAGTGGTCGAGGCCTGTGTGCCTCGAAACCTTGGTGTGCACCGAATGTACCCGGCGCCACAACCCTCACGAGGCATCCTGCCCTGTCAGCGGCTCGTGGCGCATCGAGGACTCGATGCTGAGCCGCCCGCAGCCCGGCTGGTCGGAGCCCCTTGCTATGACCACAGCTCGGCGATGACCCCGTGCAACAATCCGCGAACACGGACGGCCCGGCTGGAATCCTCCAACCGGGCCGTATGCCGTGATGTGACCGCCGCGGCGGCCGTACCCCTCCGGTCGAGGCCTCAGGCCTCGATGCCGAGCTTGCGCCGCTGGCGCTGCTGGTTGACGAACACCAGGGCCAGCAGGCCGAAGGCCGTCAGCAGCACCGCGGTGACCTGGAAGGCCAGCTGGTAGCCGTCGGCCGGCGTCACGGCCCGGCCGATGAGGATGCCGCCGATGGCCGGGGCGAAGACGCCGCCGGTCGTCAGCACGGCGTTGGCCACGTTGAGGTGGGCCCCGCGCTGGGAGATCGTGGTCAGCTCACCGACGATCAGGTAGGTGATGGCGAACAACGCCGGGGCGGTGCCGAAGCCGAAGCTCATCAGGGCCAGGGCCAGCGCAGGGGAGGCGACGAGGGTGGAGGCCAGCAGGGACAGCCCTGCCGCGGTGCCGGCCAGTCCGAGGGTCCAGCCGCGGGAGCGCCGGCTCGGCACGCCCCGCTGGTCCATGCGCTGGATCATCGCGTTCAGCCCGATCGTCGCCACCACGCCCCAGGCGGCGGGCAGGGCGATCAGCGCACCGGCCTGCTGGCCGGAGAAGCCCATGACGTTCTGGAAGTAGGCCGGGCCCCAGGACATGGCCAGGGTGAAGGTCCAGTAGCCGAAGAAGGACGCCAGGACCGCGAACAGCCACGTGGGGTTGGCGATCGTCTTGAAGAACGGCACCTTCTCCTCGCTCACACGCGGGGCCTCGGGCAGCGGGGTCTCCACCGCGGTGCCCTCGATCTCCCGCTCCACGGCCAGGGACGTGTACGGCCCCTCCTTACCCAGCCACATCCAGACGGCGCACCAGGCCACGCCGACCACGGCCAGCGCCACGAAGGCGGTGCGCCAGCCGTGCTGGGTGACCACCCAGGCCAGGACGGGAGCGAAGGCCACGATGCCGAGCGTCACGCCCGAGGAGGCCACGGCGGCGGGAGTGGCGCCCTTCTTCGAGGGGAACCACTTGTAGATGGCGTGCATCAGCACCGGCGCCAGCGGGCCCTCGCCGGCACCGAGGGCGAGCCGGCTGACCCACAGTGCGGGCAGCGTGGCGAAGACGACCACGGGCATCACGGACAGGGACCAGATCAGGCACATCACCAGCAGCAGGGTCTTGGCCTTGATCTTGTTGGCCAGGGGCGCCGCCACGAGCTGGGCCAGCCCGAAGGTCAGGAACATGGCGCTGGAGACCAGGCCGAACTGCTCCGGGGTGATGTTGAGTTCCTCCATCAGCGGCACGGCGGCGATGCCCAGCACGGCCTTGTCCGCCCAGCTGAGCATCATCAGGAACAGCAGCAGGCCGGTCAGCATCCAGGCGTACCGTGTGCGCTTGCGGGGGGACCAGTGCCGGGGGTCGCCGCTGTCGAAGGGCGGGGCGCTCGGCAAGCGTGTCTGCGCCGTGGGCGCTTGGGTGAGGGTCATCGGATTCTCCTGTGAGGGGACCGTGGGGGTCGGTGAGGAACGTCTGCAGGCGAATCTAGGAGCGTGTGAACTGGGGCACATAGGTGGCTTTTCGTCCAGTGAGAAGTGGGCCTGAGCGGGAGGCGGCTGGTCGGGCACAGTGGGGGAAACCACTGGAACCACGGAAGGCCCCCACATGGACGACCACCGCACCACCGCGCACCCCGACCAGGACTGGACCGGGTTGAAGGTCGTCACCCTGGGGACGGCGGCCGGGCCGGCGATCCGCTCGGAGTGCGCCGGCATCGCCACGGCGATCGTCGTGGACGGGGTCCACTACCTGGTCGACTTCGGGCTGGGGATCACCCGGGCGTCCCACGAGGCCGGGCTGCGCGGGGAGAACCTGCGGGCCTGCTTCGTCACCCACCTGCACTCGGACCACGTGGCCGAGCTGCCCGCCTACCTGCTGTGGAACTGGGGCCAGCCCGTGCAGGGCTTCACCGAACCCGTGCAGATCCTGGGGCCCGGCTCGGCGGACCCGGAGGCCGGCGCCGTGGGGCTCGCCGGGCTGGTCGACCACGTGCTGCGCGGCTACTCCTATGACATCGACGTGCGCATCGTCGACGAGGGCCGCCCCCCGTTGTACGACCTCGTCACCGTGGAGGAGATCGCCCTGCCGGACTCCGCCGCCGGGGCCACGGGGGAGTCGACGCCCGCCATGGAGCCCTTCGTCGTCTACGCGGACGACCGGGTGCGCGTCAGCGCGATCCTGGTGGAGCACCCGCCGATCTTCCCGGCCTTCGCGTTCCGCTTCGACACCGCCTACGGTTCCGTGGTGGTCTCCGGGGACACGACCGAGTCCGCGAACATGGTCCGGCTCGCCGCCGGCGCGGACCTGCTCATCCACGAGAGCGTCTACCTCGACTTCTACCGCGCGCGGGACTTCGGCCCGGAGTTCCTCAATCACCAGCTCATCGCCCACACCACCCCGGAGGGAGTCGGCCGGGTGGCCACCCAGGCCGGAGCGGGGCGCGTCGTGCTCTCCCACCTGGCCGGCGTCGCCACGGACGAGCAGTGGACGGCGGGCGTGAGGACCGAGTACGACGGGCCGGTCACCGTGGCCCGGCCGGGCACGGTCTTCGAGGTCGTCGGCGCGGGGACCCTGACGGGAGCGGGTGTGGGCACGTCCGCCTGAGCCCTCCTACGCCGCCCGGTTCAGCGACCGGGTGATCGCGGCGGAGGCCACCTGCAGGGCGGGCACGATCCGCTGGAAGTCCGTGATCCGGGACAGGTTGACGATCCCCAGGGCGGCGATCACCTCTGACTCCACCCCGCGCACGGGCACCGCCAGGCCATAGGCCCCGGAGGAGTGCTCGCCCTCCGTGGTGGCGTACCCGCGCTCGCGCACCCGCTCCAGCTCCTCGTCGAGACGGGACCGGTCCGCGATGCTCTTGCGGGTCTCCGGGGTCAGCCGCGCGGCGGCGGCGTCGACCAGGTCGGCGGGGCCGTGCGCCAGCAGGACCTTCCCGCCGGCGCTGGTGTGCAGGGGCAGCCGGTCCCCGGGGCGGGCGATCGGGGCCCCGACGCGGGTGCCCGCGATCCTGTCCAGCAGCAGGGCCTCCGTGCCGTCGAGGATGAACAGGTTCACGATCTGGCGGGTGGCGAAGAGGACGTCCTGCATGTAGGGCGCGGCCGTCTGGCGCAGGCCGCGTTCCAGCGGGGCGAGCAGGCCCAGTTGCGCGATGCGTGGCCCCACCGTGTACGACCCGTCCTCGCCGCGGCTGACGGCTCCCCACTCGGCGAGGTCCCGCAGCAGCCGGTAGCAGGTGGCCACGGGCATGCCGGTGCGGCGGGAGATCTGGGACAGGTTCTGGCGGACGTGCTGGGCGTCGAAGGACCCCAGCACCTCCAGCGCCCGCGAGGTCACGGAGCGTCCTGGAGCGTGTGCGTTGCCGGCCACGGACCCGCCTTATCACTGGATGAAAATCTGGGGATAGTCTACGTCCCCCGATGGCGAGAATGACCCTATGGACCTTCAGGCGATCAGTGACCTCGTGGGCGCCGTGTCCGTACCCCTGTTCGCCGTCACCAGCATGGCCGCCGTCGGGCTCGGCCAGACCGTGCGCCAGTTCATCGCCCCGCTCCGTAGCGGCCGGCTCCTGGTCTCCGGCGCCGTGGCCAACTTCCTCATCGCCCCGGCGCTGGCCCTGGTGCTGACCACCGTCCTGCCCATCCCGGCGGACGCGCGCATGGGGCTGATGGTCCTGGCCTGTGCGGCCGGAGCTCCCTTCGCGCTGAAGCTGACCCGACTGGCCCGGGGGGACATGCCCTCCGCCTCCGCGCTGCTGGCCGTCATGCTCGTGGCCACCACGGTGTTCATGCCCGTGGTCCTGCCACTGCTGTTGCCCGGGGCGCAGGTGTCACCGGCCAGCATCGCCGCCGTCCTGCTCCCGACGATGCTGCTGCCCCTCGGCGCGGCCATCGCCGTGCGCCAGCTCAGTCCAGGTCTCGCGGGGCGGCTCCAGGGTCCGGTCCAGCGCCTGAGCTTCTGGTCCATGCTCGTCATGCTCGCCAACCAGTTCCTCGCCGACCACCGGGAACTGGCCGGGCTCATCGGGACCGGCACCGTCCTGGCCATCGTGCTGTTCACCCTGGCCAACCTCGGGGCCGGGTGGGCGCTCGGGACCATCAAGCCCGGGGTCGGCCCGATCGTGGGCATCTCCGCCTCCCAGCGCAACATGGGCGTGGCCACCCTGGTGGCCGTGGCGAACTTCGGGGACTCCTCCGCCGTGGTCACCGTCGTCCTGGCGGGATTCCTCGCCCTCATCCTGCTCCTGCCGCTGACCTGGCTCACCGGGCGCGCCGGGAGGGCCGGGGGAGCGCGTGCCGCCGTGGCCGCGGGCTGACCTGCGCTACCACGCGGCACCACGCTGTCATAGGCCGACCCTATGAGAGTCATTGAATGATTCAGTTTTACTTCACGAGCGTTCGGGGACACAGTGGTCTACGTCACGCCGCGCTGATGCGGCATCCACATCCGTTGTCCTCAAGGAGTACCCGTGCATCCAGCACCGGAGAGCGGCCTCGTGCCGCGCATCGTCACCCTCGGCACCGCCGGCGGCCCCCGCTGGTGGGCCTCGCAGGAGGGCCGTCACCGTCACGGCATCGCCACGGCCGTGGTGGTGGGGGATGCCTATTACCTCGTGGACGTGGGCCTGGGCGCCGGTCGGCAGCTCGAGAAGGCGGGTCTGTCCTTCAACGGCATGCGTGCGGTGTTCGTGACCCACCTCCACTCCGATCACACGGTCGACCTGGCCAGCCTGTTGCTGATGGGCCTGTACGAACGTGACCTCGCGACCCTGGACCCGATCAGCATCATCGGCCCCGGAGACCGCGGTGCGCTGCCCCCGGTCTCGCCCCGGGCCGGCGTCGCCCCCCAGCCGGTGTTCCCGGAGAACCCGACGCCGGGCATCCGGGGCATGGTGCACTCGCTCGTGCAGGCCTACGCCACGGACGTCAACGACCGGGTGCTCGACGCCCTGCGCCCCTCGCCGTTCGACTGCTTCACCGCCACCGACATCGCCATCCCGGAGGGCATCGGGTACCACCCGAATGAGAACCCGACGCCGGCGGGCATGGCCCCCTTCGAGGTCTACCGCGACGAACTGGTGACGGTCACGGCCATCCTCGTGGAGCACCCGCCGATCGCCCCGGCCTTCGCCTTCCGCTTCGACACCGCCGCCGGGTCGGTGACCATCTCGGGCGACACCACGGCGACCGACAACCTCGTCACCCTCGCCCGGGACACCGACCTGCTGCTCCACGAGGCCATCGACTTCGACTGGGTCGAATCCCGCTACGGGGGCAGCCCCACCGAGGCCGACCGCGCCTCGATCGATCACCACCGCAGGTCCCACACGAGCCCCGAACAGGCAGTGGAGCTCGCCGAACGAGCCGGCGCCGCCCGCCTGGCCCTGCACCACCTCGTCCCGGGCCACACGACCACGCAACGGTGGTACGAGCTGGCCTCGGACTTCTCGGGCGAGTTCTTCATTCCCGAGGACCTGGCCACCATCCCCTTTGCCCGCACGACTGCGGACGCCGATACTGCTGCCCTGAAGGTAGGTGCCCTGCGATGACCCACACTGCAACGAAGCCCGGCCCGGAGGCCATGGAGATCTCGACCTCGCTCAACACGACGATGATGCGCCGCATCCTCGCCTCGAGCTTCCTGGGGTCGATGATCGAGTTCTACGACTTCATCCTGTTCGCCACCGCGGCCTCGATCGTCTTCAGCCAGGTCTTCTTCACCGGCATCGATTCCGGCCTGGGCCTCTTCCTCTCCTTCACGATCCTCGCGGTCGGCTACGTCGCCCGTCCCCTGGGTGGCGTCGTCTTCGGCCACTTCGGTGACCGGCTCGGCCGCAAGGGCGTCCTGGTCACCTCGATGATGCTGATGGGTGCCACCACCGTGGCGATCGGCCTGCTGCCGCCGACCGCCATGATCGGCATCGCGGCCCCGATCCTGCTCACGGTCTTCCGCGTCATCCAGGGCCTGGCGGTCGGGGGCGAGTGGGGCGGTGCCATGCTCATCGCCCTGGAGCACGCCCCGGCCCAGCGCCGTGGGTTCGCCGCCAGCTTCGCCAACATGGGCGGTCCGGCCGGGGCGATCCTGGCCACCGTGGTGATGTCCGTGTTCACCATGCTCCCGGACGACCAGTTCATCAGCTGGGGCTGGCGTGTCCCGTTCCTGCTCAGCGCCGTGCTCGTCCTGATCGGCCTGGTCGTCCGTCTCAAGGTCCACGAGTCGCCACTGTTCGCCAAGCTGGAGGACAAGGCGGAGGAGCGCAAGATCCCGCTCATGGAGGTGATCACGAAGTACCCGAAGAACCTCACGCTGGGGATCCTCGCCGGCATGAGCTCGTACACCGTGCAGGGACTCATGACCGTGTGGGGCATCTCGTACGTCATCAACCAGGGCCTGGACCAGACGCACACGCTGTGGGTCAAGGCGCTCGGCGCGGCCTCCACGGTCGTCCTCGTGTGGTTCGCCTCCCGCCTGTCCGACCGGGTCGGCCGACGCCCCGTGATGATCGTCGGGATGCTGATCGGCGCGGCCGCGGCCTTCCCGGTCATGCAGCTGCTGGACCTCGGTAACCTCTGGGCGTTCCTGCTGGCACTGATCCTGACCCAGGGCTTCGTGCAGGGCACCATCTTCGGTCCCTTCGGCGCCTTCTGCGCCGAACTGTTCCCCACCCGCATCCGGTACACCGGCTCGTCGCTGGTCTACCAGGCCTCCTCGACGCTCGGTGCCGGCTTCACCCCGATGATCGCCTCGGGCCTGGTCGCCTTCGCCGGTGGATCGCTGTGGCTGATCGGAGTCGTGTGGGTCGTCGTGTACCTGGTGGCCGTCCTGGCGACCCTGGCGGTGAAGGAGGGCCGCGACGCCGACCTCGAGAGCGACATGCTCTGACAGTCCTCATCCCGGACCGGGCACGCGGCTGGACGACATCTGTTCGTCCAACCGCGTGCCCTCGGCCGTGCAGAGCGTGATGAGTTCCTGCAACCGCCGGCTCCGGCGCTCCTGGACGTAGGCGAAGCAGACATCGCTGGGCTCGAAGTCGATGAGGGGGACGGCGACGACGGGGAAGCCGTCATAGGTCACGTCCACGGGCGGGCGCTGCACGAGGACGGTCCACCCCAGGCCTCGCCCGACCAGCCCACGCACCGCCTCGAAACTCGTGGACCGCCAGCGGATGTTCGGCTCCAGCCCCTGCGTGCGCAACTTCGGGATCTGGTTGTCCCGCACCGCGGGCACGTCCAGCAGCACGAACGGGTCGTCACCGAACTCGGCAACCTCGACGGCCTCCCGTGAGGCCAGGCGATGTTCGGGGTGCACGAGCGCGTACCCCTGCCCCCGGCGGATCACCTCGTGGTGGACGCCGTCGATCAGGTGGCCGGTGTGGGTGATGACGGCATCGAACCGCCCCTCGAGCATCTGGCGCTGCAGGTCCCTGCCGTCACCCTCCACGATCTGGACCGTCACCTCCGGGTGCGGCACGATGAAGCGCTCGGCGATGAACGGGACCCAGAACGGCGCGACCGCGGTGTAGCAGCCGATGCCGAGCGGGCCCACGAGCTTGCCGGCCCGGTCGGCCATCTCCTGCTGGACGTCGGCGGCGCGACGCACCAGCTCCCGCGCATCCACCAGGAACCGGCGACCTGCCGAGGTCAGCTGGATGCCGTGGGAGCGGGTGCGGACCATGAGCTGCTGGCCGACCGCCCGCTCGAGCTCGGTCAGCGACTGGGACATCGCGGCCTGCGAGATGTGCACTGACTCGGCGGCCGCGGTCACGGTCCCCGCGTCCGTCGCCGCGATGAAGTGCTGCAACTGCCGCAGCGTGAAACGAAACGGTTCCATCCCGTCCCTCTATCGCCCGCAGCCGGGGCCGGAACCGGTGGCGGGGGTGCGCCGCATGGGGACGTGCGGGATCCCGTCCTCGTCGTAGGGATCGCCCGCGCGCCGGAACCCGAACCGCTCGTACCAGTCCTCCAGGTGTGCCTGGGCGTGCAGGTGGATGACGGCGTCCGGTCGGCACAGGTCGATGCCATGACGGATCAGCCGGCCGGCAACGCCCTGGCCACGGGCTGCCGGGGCGGTGGCCACGCGTCCGATGGCCGGGGTGGTGCCGTGGACGTCCAGGACGCGGATCGTTCCCAGCAC
>JAPFFX010000192.1 GCA_026645375.1 Citricoccus sp. WCRC_4
TGCCCGCGAGCTCCTGGCCGCCGGCGAAATCGATTATCCCGGCTTCGTGAAGCTCGTTGCCTCGTCGGCCCCGTCGACCGGCTTTTGCAACACGATGGGCACGGCCACCACGATGAACTCGCTCGCCGAGGCGCTGGGCATGCAGCTTCCCGGCTCGGCGGCGATCCCGGCGCCCTATCGCGACCGGCAGGAAGCGGCCTGGCGCACGGGCCGGCGGATCGTCGAGATGGTCCACGAGGACCTCAAGCCGCGCCAGATCATGACCGAAGGCGCGTTCCGCAACGCGACCAGCACGGCGGAGATGACGGCCACCCCGGTCCAGCCGATGGGCGTGAGCCGCTCCCCCACGATCACGACCGCCAGCACCGTGGCGACGGCCGGCTCGGACAGCGTCACGGTGGTCGCTGTACTGGACGGCACCCGGGCCAGGCCGAACCCGAACAGCAGGTATCCCAGGAACATCGGGATCATCGCCATGTACCCGGCGACGAGGAACGCCTGGGTGGAGGCCACCAGGGGCGACCCGGTGAGGACGAGGACCGGCATCAGCAGCAGGCCGCCGGCGCCGAACACCGCCCCCATGGACGCGGCGCGGCCGGCCCGGTGGGACATCAGCCGGTGCACGGCCCAGGAGTAGACGGCGTAGGTCAGCCCGGCCACCAGCCCCAGCAGCACCCCGGCCGGCCTCGCCTGGCCCGCCGCGTCGGGGCCACCGGCCGAGGACAGGCACAGCATCGTGCTGCCCAGCACGCCCAGCCCCGCCGCGAGCATCCACCACCGGCTCAGGGGACGGCCGTCCACCACCCGCTCCAGGACCCCGGAGACCAGTGGAGCCGAGGCCAGCGACACGACCGCGCCGACCGACACCCCGGCCAGGTGCATGGAACTGTAGAAGGCCAGCGGGTAGACCGCGACGGCGAGCGCGCCGAGCGCCACGAGGCCCGCGTGCCGGCGCAGCACGGGACCGGCCGCCCGCAGGGCGGGCAGCGCGATCAGGGCCTGGAGCAGGCCGCCGATGCCCAGCGCCGCGGCACCGATGGCGAGCGGGCCGGCGTCGGGAGCGAAGGTGGCTGCCGTGCCGGTGGTGCCCCACAGCAGGGAGGTCACCGTGATGGCCGCGACCCCGGCCAGCTGGGCACGGTTCACCGAGCGTCCAGCAGGGAGGCGGCGATGCGGCGGGCGCTGAGCAGCAGGTCGGGACGGCCCTGAAGCCCGGCGCGGCTCATGGCGCCCTCGAGCAGGAACGCCAGGTGTTCGGCCAGCGCCGGGTCCTCGGTTCCCGTCTCCGCCAGGTGGCCGGCGATGAGGGACTGCACCTGCTCCTTGTGCTGGCGCACCGCCTCTCGGCCCGGTGATCCCGCCGGGAACTCCGCGGCGGCGTTGAGCAGCCCGCAGCCGCGGAAGCCGTGCTCGTACGCCCCGGAGGCGTGGTCCAGGTAGGCGTCGACGACCGCCAGGACCCGGTCCCGCGGGGAGGCGGCCCGCGCCACGCGGGCTCGGTACAGCTCCAGCCACTCGTCGTGCCGAGCGGCGATGTAGGCCCACGTCAGCTCCTCCTTGGAGGAGAAGTTGTTGTAGAGGCTCTGCTTGGCGACCCCGGCCTCGGCGATGACCGTGTCGA
The DNA here is from genome assembly GCA_026645375.1 of Citricoccus sp. WCRC_4. Taxonomy (GTDB): domain Bacteria; phylum Actinomycetota; class Actinomycetes; order Actinomycetales; family Micrococcaceae; genus Citricoccus. Next base: position 1,622 of record JAPFFX010000192.1, read on the forward strand.
TGCCGGTCGCGCCGATCACCCTGGCTTAGATCAGCCTGGCCGCCGCCTCCAGCAGGCGGCCGCGCGCAGACGTCCCCGGTGTTGCCTCTCGTGCCATGATCCGCCTCATTCCTCGGTAGACAGATCAGTCTAGTGCAGCCGCCGGACTCCTGCCGATTCACCTCGTCCGCACCCTGTTCACCGGTGCTGGACGGGAGTACCGTTCGTGCACGAGGGGTCTTCGGGTGATGGGAGCAGGACATGCTGGAGACGGAGACACTGGACCAGTGGGTCGAGGGGTCTGCCTACGAGCAGTTCATGGGCCGGTGGAGCCGCAAGCTCGCACCGGCGTTCCTCCAGTGGCTGCAGCCCCCGCCCGCGGCCGACTGGCTGGAGGTCGGGTGCGGCACCGGGGCGCTCACCACGGCCATCGTCACCGAGTCCGCCCCGGCGTCGGTGGTGGCCTGCGATTCCTCCGAGTCCCTCCTCGACTACGCCCGGGGGCACGTGCGCGACGACCGGGTGCGCTTCGTCCTGGCCACCGTCCCGGACCTGCCGGCGCGCGATGGCGGCTACACCAGCGTCACCTCCATGCTGGCCCTGAACTACTTCCCGGACCCGGCCGCCGCGGTGGAGCGGATGATCGAACTCACCGCAGGACCGGATTCACTGGTCTCGGCCTGCGTGTGGGACTACGGGGAGAACATGCAGATGCTGCACTACTTCTGGAAGGCCGCCGCGGCGGTGGATCACCGGGCCCGGCAGTTCGACGAGGGCCACCGGTTCGGCCACTACCGTCCCGCCACGCTGGACCCCATGTTCCGCGGACCGGGACTGCGCGGCATCCGCTGCGAGCCCCTGCGCATGCACACCGTGTTCGCCGGCTTCGACGACTACTGGCAGGCCCTGCTCCATGGCACGGGGCCGGCCCCGACGTTCCTGGCCTCCCTGGACGAGGAGCAGCGCGCCGAGGTGGCCCGCCGGCTCCGCAAGCACCTCCCCGGCCGCACGCTGACCAGGATCACGCTGACGGCCCGGGCCTGGGCCATCCGCGGCACGACGCACTGACGGACTGCCCTCGGAGGGGCCGGGCCCAGCTGTCCGGACAGGTGCGAACGGGACAGCTGGGGCCTGGGGAGTCGCGGCCCGGATCGGTGAGGTCCGGGCCGCGACTCAGGACCGCGCCTCAGGACCTCGTCTCAGGACCGCCCTGCCCAGCCCATCGTGTAGAGCCGGGCCAGGCGGTTCCGGGCTCCCGCGGCGAGCGCGGTGCGCACGGTGGCGTCCCGCACCCGGCACGCCGCCGACGGCATCGGCCGACCCAGCAGCATGTTGACCTCCGCCTGCCGCGCGGCGATCCGGGCCGCGCGCCGCCGTCGGGCATCGAACCGGGCGAATCCGGGGTGGTCCTCCAGCCGTCCGCCGGGGCGATCGTCCGCGGAGAGCCGGCCCGGGCGCCCCGGGCCGCCCTGGACCAGGTCCTGGAGCAGGGGTGCGAGCGCGAGCGCGTCCAGCCACCCCAGCGTCATCCCCTGCCCGCCGATCGGGCTGATGCCGTGCGCGGCGTCCCCGGCGAGCACCGTCCGGCCGCTGACCATCCGCCCGGCCAGCCGGCGCTGCACCGTGAAGGCGCTGAGCATGGTGGCCGTGTCCGGCTCCGGGGCGAGGCCGATCCGCTCGAACGCCCGCCCGGCCAGCTCCCCGGCCCGCTCGGGCACGCGCTCGCGGCCGGTGTGCACCACCCAGCGCCGCCGCCCGCCCGGCAGCGGGAACCGCTCGACCACCCCGTCCCGGTGCAGGTGGATGTGCGCGCCCGGTTCGCCGTCGGGGTCGTCGAAGTCACCCATCAGGTAGTGGTCGCCCCAGTCGCGCGCGGTGCTCCCGACGCCGGCCAGCTCACGGACCCGGCTGCGCGTCCCGTCCGCGCCGATCACCACCCGGGCCTCCCACTGTTCCTCCGCCTCGCCGGCGCGGGCCACCACGGTGGCGCCGGCGGCGGACTGCCGCAGGCCCGTGACCTCCCGTCCGCGGCGCACCGTCCCGGGCGCGAGCTCCTCGAGCCGGGCGGCCAGCAACTGCTCGGTGCACACCTGCGGCAGGGTGAGCACGAACGGGAACCGCGCATCCACCCGGTCCAGTGACAGCTCCCCGAGCAGGGATCCGGGCCCGGCGCCGTCCCCGTACCCGACGCCGCGGCGCACCCGCACTCCCTCGGCCACCGCGGCCTCCGCCATCCCGAGCCCCTCGAGCGCGTGCAGGGCCGGCGGGTGCAGGCCGATCGCCCGAGAGTGTTCCGCCGGCCGGGAGCGTTGTTCCAACACCACGACCTCGACACCCCGCGTGGCGAGCAGCCCGGCGAGGAACAGCCCCGTCGGCCCGGCGCCGACGACCAGGACCTCAGTCCGCATCCGGGCCCGCCGCCTTCGGAGCGTCGGCGTTCGGTGCATCGGCGTTCGGAGCATCGGTGTTCGGAGCATCGGCGGTCGGCGCGTCGGCGGTCGGAGCCGGCGTGTCCGAGCCCTCCGCGTCCCGGCCCGGTACGTCCTCGACCGGAGCGGGCGTGCCCGGGCCCGTCGTGTCCGGGGTCGAGCAGATGGCGGCGCGGTCGCGGCCGTAGCGGGCATAGACCCACTGGATGACCTCCTCCCGCCGCTCGGCTTCGAAGTCCACGTCGATGTCGGGCGGCTCGCGCCGCTCGGCGGAGACGAAGCGCTCGAACAGCAGCCCGCTGCGCACCGGGTCGATGGAGGTGATGCCGAGCACGTAGCAGACGGCCGAGTTGGCGGCCGAGCCGCGGCCCTGGCAGAGGATGTCCTTGCTGCGCGCGTAGCGCACGATGTCCTCGATCGTCAGGAAGAAGGAGTCGTAGCGCAACTCGGCGATCAGCTGCAGTTCGTAGTCGATGAGCTTCCTGACTTTCGCCGGCACTCCCTTCGGATAGCGCAGCCTTGCGCCTTCTTCCGTGAGCTTGCGCAAATGCGTGGCCGGCGTTTCACCTGCCGGCACCAGCTCCTCGGGATATTCATACTTGATCTCGCTGAGCGAAAAGTTGCAGCGATTCGCGACATTCAGCGTTTCGAACATCA
>JAPFFX010000305.1 GCA_026645375.1 Citricoccus sp. WCRC_4
GCCAGGGCATCCTGATCAGCCGGATCGGGCCTCAGGAACACGTGCTGAAGATCCGTCCACCGCTGGTGATCGACCAGGACGAGCTCGACCAGATCATCAACGCCCTAGACGTGGCCCTCACCGCGCAGACACAGTTGTTGGAGGAAGTCTCATGACCGTCACCGAAGCCGAAGTCGACTCCACCGGAGCCGCGTCTGATGCCAGCACCGAGGCCGGGGGCCAACAACGCCCGACCTCCCTGCGGGCCCGGCAGCAACTACGCACCCGGCAGGACCTCGTTCGGGCCACCCTGGAGGTTATCAACGCGACCGGGATGGACAACGCCACCGTCCAGCGCATCACCCATGCCGCCGGCATGTCCCGGGCCACCCTCTACGCACACTTCCCGGACGGACGCCCGGAACTGCTCGCCGAGGCATACCAGGCCCTGGGTCGCAAGCTGATCAGGACCGCCGAAGGCTACCGAACCCAAGCCGCCACCGGAACCGACCGCATCTGCGCCTACGCCCAGGCCATGCTCGACCTAGCCTCCCAGCGTGAACTCGGACTGTTCTACAACGTCTCCGGCCCTCAACTGGTTGGTATGAAACGTCGCGGGATCGGATCCCAGACCACCCTGAACAACATCACCACAGAACTCGAACACGCCCAGTCCCAGGGTCGCGTCGACACCGACCTGGACGTGGAGTCCATCGCCGCCCTACTCGTAGGAGCAATCCGCGAAGCCGGCATCGACGCATCCCGAGACCCCAGCGTGGCCCCACGCCGCCTGACCGCATTCAGGCAACTGGTCCGCGCGCTCTTCTCTCCCCAGGACACCTGACATCCCGCTTCCCGCGCGCCGCACCCGCACATAACGTCCTCGGAAGATCATCCACGGGACGCCGGTGAAGGCTGCACCGAGAGAAATCCCGGGTACGGGCATGCCCCCTGCGGTGGGGCCAAAATGTCCGGCTACGGCCCGGACTTCGGTGTCGAAGGCATAGGCGCTTCGGTCGGTCCCGAGCAACCAGGTCCTGACGACCTCTCCGGTCCGCTCGACGACCGAGAAAAGAGCATGGCCACAGGACCGCTTCCCGGTGCCTGTCTGCCACGCGTGGTGTCACGGCAGGCATACCCCTGGCAGGTTGCCGCTGCCGGATACCGTGGATTCGTAACTGGCGGCCCTTACCTTTTGTTCGTTGATGGTCCGGAACTTGTTACTGGGGCGCGTCAGCCAGTTCGTACACGCAGGCGGAGGTAACCGACCGCACGAGGGTGTCGAGCATCTCTGCGGGCTGAGTGGATTCTGGGCTGGCAATGTAGAGCATGCTCAGGCCATCTATTCCCGCGATGAACAGCTGAGTGATGAGTTGCAGGTTCGTTGGCACGGGTTCCCCGGCTTCTTGAGCTGCTTTGGCGTAAATGCTTGAGGTTGACTTGATCCACGCCTGGTACATCTCCAAGTTCGCCTGTGCCTGCGCATCAGTCTCGTCCTGGGACTGACGGTACCGCCGCAAGAGTAGTTCGAAGGTGGCTACCTGCTCTTCGGGGTGAGCCGCGATGCGTTCCCAAACGCGATGGGCGTGTGCGGCGATGACCGCTTTGAGGCCTCGCGCCTCGGGGGGCAAAGGTGGCAGACGCGAGGCGAAATCTCGGCTGACGTATCCCTGGACGGCTTGTAGAAGCTCGTCCTTGCTGTGAAAGCAGTAGTGGAGGGCAGCCAAGGGTGCTCCGGCTTCTTCGGCAATGCGGCGGGTCGTGGCTCGCTCGACGCCATCTCGCGCAATCACTCGGGCGGCGGCTTCGATGAACTCCCCCCGGCGCTGCTCGGCGGGGACACGCTTGGCCATAAGTGCTCCGTTTCCTCTCGGCCGGTCATTGAGCCTCGTGGCCCACACCGAACGCGACGTGAATGAGAACATCGTACGACTCAAGTTGGTCGTTTGTCTTGATCACTTGACCAACTCTGTGATCCAATGTGAGGGCGCTCACAATCCGCGGGCGCAGTTATCGACGGAGCACAGGAGAATGGCATGGCCGACGGGGCAGACCTGTACATCCATGGCGCCGACCTGCCTACGGTCGTTCAGGACGGACGATCGAATGTTCTCTGGGACGCGATCACCGTCTCCGAGGGGAAGATCACTGCCGTGGGGCCGGCATCGGACCTGAGGGCCCTAGTGGGCCCGCGTACTCAGGTCGTCGATGCCGCGGGCGGCGCCCTGATTCCCGGTATCAATGATGCGCACTTGCACTTCACGGTGCTGGCCAGCATCCTCTATAGCTGCATCGACATCTCGGCTGCTCACTGCTCCAGTTGGAACGAAGTTGCCCAGAGAATCCGCGACGCTGCAGCGGAGCGTCCTGTAGTCGTCAAGGCCCATGGGTGGGACGAGTTTCGACTTGGTCCCGGTGGGCCGGAGATGCTGGCCGCTCTGGGAGTCGATGTGCCTGTCGTCGCTTTCGACCAGACCGGGCACCAGCTCCTCGCCAATGAAAAGCTGCTGCGTGCCGCCAGCGTGACGGCCTCCACACCTGATCCCTCCGGCGGCCTTATCGGACGCCGCGCAGATGGAACCCCGAACGGGTTGTTCGTGGATGCCGCCATGGAACTGCCCATTCGGGCCATCCCTGTGCCCAGCCCCGAGGAGCTGCGCCGGGTTCAGGTGCAGTGCCAGTCGTTGCTGCACTCATGGGGGATCACCTCACTGACCGAGCCCGGCCTGGGGCCCGGTGGCGCCGGTCTGCTGGACGGCTCCCCCACTACGGGTGCCCTGGAGTCATTGGCCACTCTCGCCGAGGCGGACGAGCTGGCGTTGCGGATCAACGTGCTGATGCTGTTCGCCGGCACCGGGGGGATCAGCTCCGAGAGTGTCCGCAACGGCTTGGCTTCCGGCTTGCCGCAGTTGTTGGCGGATAGGGCCATCGATCCGCTGTTGCTGCGCATCGGCGGTGTCAAGGTGTTCGCCGACGGGACCCCGCGCAGCGGTACCGCGTGGATGTCCGCGCCCTACGGGACCGAGTGCTCTCACGGACAGCTCGTCGTGGCTGGCACCAGCGATGAGGAGCGCATCGCCGAGCTCAACGAGATTATCGCGCTCGTCCACGAAGCCGGCTTCCAGGCCGGCGTGCACGCCACGGGGGACGCGACGACCATGGCGGTCGTCGACGCCGTGGCCGCGGCCCAGCAGGCAGGTCCGGCACATCGTCGGCCGGGAGCCGGCGGGGACCCGAGGCACTATGTCATTCACGGTGCCTTCGCCGGCGCACAGGCCCCGCGCCAATTAGCTCGGATGGCCGCCCACGGCGTGGGCTACTGCACGAATCCCTTGATCCGCTTCGGCGGGGGCGCCTCCCTGGAACGGCTTCTCGGCCCGGAACGCTTCGCATGGCATCAGCCGCTGGCCAGTGCGTCCACGGCCGGCGTTAAGTTCACGGCCACCTCAGACGCCCCCGTCACCTCCGCTGACTGGCGTGGCGAGATCATCGCCATGGTTACCCGGACCACCCGGGACCACGACTTCCCGGTCCACCCTGCCGAGCAGATCACCTCACGCGAGGCCCTGGCGGCGATGACCTCGACGGCGGCGTGGCAGGACCATGCCGAAACCGTCAAGGGAACGCTGTCTGCCGGCCAACTCGCCGACCTGTGCCTGATGGAACGACCCTGGCCGGCCGAACACGAGATCCAGGACCTCGCGTCCAACCCAGTCCGGTCCACGTGGCTGGGAGGACGACTCGTCCATGGCACTGACTGACCAACTCCCGCTCAACCATTCAACTGGGTCCATAGCCGGCCCACCAGCCTTCTCCCCCGACCCTCAACACCTCAGGAGAACTCCATGAACACTCGTCGTACTTTCCTTTCCGTCGCCGCCGCAGCAGCATTGAGCCTGGGCCTGGCGGCCTGCGGAGGCAGCAAAGCCGCAGACCCCGGTGAAAGCCAGTCAGGCGCATCCGGAAATACCGCGGTGTCTGTGGGGACCATCGGGCTGGCCTCGGATGCCTCTCTGCGCATCGCCGAGGACCAGGGCTACCTGAGGGAGGCAGGGATCAGCGGCCTGGAGGTGAAGACCGTGGCCAACCCTCCGGCAGCCATTGCCGCCGTCCAGAGCGGGGATATCGACGTCGCCTACACTCCCTCGGTCCCCTTCTTCAACGCCCTCAACCAGGGCATCGACCTGACCGTCATCGCGCCCGCCGACGGCTACCCCGAGAACGCCCTGGAGATGGACGCTGCTGAACTTGATGACACGGGCGTCTACGTCCCCGGCGGAAGCGACATCTCCTCCCCGCGGGGGCTCGAGGGACGCAAGGTCTCCGTTCCGGCGCGCAAGGCCCAGATGGAAGTCACCATCAGCGAAGCCATCCGTCAAGACGGCGGCGACCCGTCCAAGGTCCAGTGGATGGTGCTGGACCCTGCCTCGGCCCTTGATTCACTGAAGAACGGCCGGATCGATGCGGCGGCCCTCGTCTCCCCCTTCACCCAGCAGGCCGGTGCCCAGGGCAACACCCTTCTGGCATCCCCCGGCGTGACCTTCTTCGAGAAGGGCGCCGTCGGCCTGTGGGTCGCCGGTTCAGACCAGGTGGAGCAGGACCCGGAGAAGTATGAGGCCTTCCGCGACGCCATGGTCCAGGCCTACGAGTACGGCAACGAGAACACGGATGAAGCCCAGGGATACGCGGCGGAGATCACCGGCGTGGATCTGGAGACGCTGCGCCAAGGCGCTACTACCTACTGGCCGCTGGAGGCGAAGTTCGAAGACCTCAACCGGGCCAACCAGAAGATGACGGAACTGGGATACCAGCCGCAGAACGCGCCGTTCGCTGAAGACTCGATCCTGGGTGCTGAATGATGACGGCCCAGCGCTGGCGGCACAGTGCCCGCCCCACGGCCTACGGCGTCATCGGCGTCCTCGGATTGCTTCTGGTCTGGCAGTGGTTGGCTGTGGGGCCGCTGTCCGGGACCTCCCTGCCCACGGTGGCAGAGGCGATCGGCGCTCTCGTCCAGATGCTGGGTGAAGGCGGCTTCTGGGAAGACACTTCCGTCACGGCGGGCACCGCGCTGATCGGTTTGGCGGCCTCGATCGTGGTGGGCGTGGTGCTGGGCATCTTGATCGGCACCTCGCAGTTGCTTCGCTTCGCCACCTCCGCGGTGCTGGAGTTCTTGAAGCCAATCCCACCGATCGTCATCCTGCCGATCGTGGTGCTCGTGCTGGGGCCGACGACGGAGATGACGATCGTGCTGGTCATCATCGGCTGCGCGATCCCGATCCTCATCCAGACCGTCGCCGGCGTGTTCGATGTAGACCCCGTCCGCACCGACACCGCCCGCTCGTACGGGATGGGCCGGGCCGAGATCCTGGGACGGGTCGTGTTGCCCGGTGCTTCGCCCTTCATCGCGACGGCCATCCGGGTCTCCGCGCCAGCGGCGCTGGTCGTGACCGTCGTCGCCGGGCTGCTGGGTGGCGGCCCGGGGTTGGGGCAGAGCCTGTACCAGGCCCAGACCGCCGGTGACTCGGCCCGGATGTATGCGCTGATCATCGTGCTCGGTGTTCTCGGCATGGTCTTTCAGGCCGCATCCCAGCTGGTCGAGGCCAAGGCCCTGCACTGGCATGAATCGAAACGTGAGGTCCAGGCATGACCACTACTGCAGACATCACCGCCACCCCCGTGGCTACACCTCGGCGTCCTCGCCGCCGGTCCCGCCGCATCCCGTCCTGGGTGAAATGGGCCCTCGCCGTCGGCACGCCCACCCTGTTGCTGGCTGCCTGGTGGACCGCCTCAGCCGACTCCTCCAACACGTTCTTCCCGTCGTTGGAGCAGATCCTGACGCGTTTCCAGCAACTCTGGCTGTTCGATCACTTCCTCACGGACGTCGTCCCCAGCCTGGCCAACCTGGCCGGCGGGTTCGCGCTGGCGGCCATAGTGGGCGTCGGGCTGGGATTCGTCCTGGCCCTGATCCGCCCGGTGCGATGGTTGCTGGAGCCGATCATTCACTTCGTACGGTCCATCCCGCCGGTCGCGCTGGTGCCGATCTTTATCACCATGATCGGCTTCGGCAACGACATGCGGATCACCTCGATCGCGTTGGCTGCGACGTTCCCCACGCTCATCGCCACGATGGACGGGATCCGGTCTGTGGACGGCACCTTGAAGGACGTCAGCGTGGTCTACCGGCTGACCCGGGCCGAGAAGTTCACCCAGGTCTATCTGCCCGCGGCAGCTCCGCAGATCTTCGCGGGCCTGCAGGTCAGCCTGCAGGTCGCCTTCATCGTGATGATCGCCTCGGAGATGCTCGGTGCCGCAACGGGTATCGGCGCTCTGACCCTGACCGCCCAGCAGTCCTTCATGATCGCGGACATGTGGGCAGGGGTGCTGCTCCTCGGCGTGCTCGGCTTCGTGATCAACAAGATCTTCGACCTCGTCAAGGCCAGGATCCTGGCCTGGTACTTCGGCGCCAAGGAGGCCCAACGTGCAACATGATGTGCTGCCCATCCCCTCTGCCCCCTCCATCGCGGGCGACCGCCTCAATCCCCACACAGGAATGACCATGGCCCAGACCACACCCCCGGCCAGACTGGCCGTTGACAAGCTGTCCAAGTCCTACGGCTCCGGCGCCCAGGCCAAGGAGATCATTGGAGACCTGTCCTTCGAGGTCGCTGCGGGAGAGGTCGTCTGCATCGTCGGTCCCTCCGGCGTCGGCAAGACCACACTGCTCAAGTGCATCACCGGTCTGCAGCCGCTCACCTCGGGCGAGGCACGGATCGACGGCCAACTCATCGACGGGCCACCCGAGCAGATGGCCCTCGTCTTCCAGGACTACCACCGATCCCTGATGCCCTGGCTGACCGTGCGCAAGAACATCCGGCTTCCGCTACGGCACCTGCACCTGGACCGGTCTGAGGAGAACCAACGGATCGATGAGGCGATCGAGGCCGTGGGGCTCAGTCATGCCACCGATCTCTACCCGTGGCAGCTCTCCGGCGGGATGCAGCAACGGGTCGCCATCGCCCGAGGCCTGGCCTACCGGCCCGAAATCCTCATCATGGACGAGCCCTTCGCCTCGGTGGACGCCCAGACCCGGTTCGAACTCGAGGACCTCTGCCTGCGCATCCGCGAGCAGTTCGGCATGACGATCCTGGTGGTGACCCATGACATCGATGAGGCCGTCTACCTCTCCGACCGCGTGGTGGTGCTGGGCTCCAAGCCCGCTCACGTGGTCGAGATCGTCACCGTGAACCTGCCCCGGGAGCGAGACCAGATCACCACGCGCGCCACCAAGGCGTTCGTGGACGAGCGCACCCGGGTGCTGTCCCTGATCAAGGACCCCCACCGCCAGGAGATGGCCGATGCGTGACCGACCCGATGCTTCCTCCGCACCGGCCCGGCCCAACATCCTGGTGATCATCGCGGACCAGTTGCGCCCGGACCACTTGGGCTTCGGCGGCCACCCGCTGGTCTCCACGCCGAACCTGGACGCGTTGGCCGCGAACGGCGTGCCGTTCGGGAATGTGCACGTCACCAATCCCACGTGCATGCCCAGCCGGGCCAGCCTGCTGACCGGCCGGTGGCCCCAGCAGCACGGCACCCGGTGCAACGGCCTGCCCCTGGACCCGGACGTCTCGACACTGCCGCGGGACCTGGCCTCGGCCGGTTACCGCACCAGCGCGGTGGGCAAACTGCACCACCAGAACATGGGCTGGGACTTCGAGCCCGAGCAGCGGGAGCAGATCATGCTTTCGGAGCCACAGTTGCTGGACGAGTTGATCCCGGATGCCCGGCATCCGGTCCGTGATGACGGTTGGGACCAGTGGGAAGACTCGCTGCGCCACAGTGACCAATCGGTGCGGATGCCCGAGGACTACTACGGCTACCAGGACGTGGACCTGGTGGTCGGGCATGGGGACCGGCCCAGCGGTCACTACGTACACTGGGCTAGAGAACGTGGCTTTGACCCAGAGCAGGATGCCGGCCCGGACCGTGCGCTGGACGACCACGGGGGACATTGGGGGCAGGTGTACACCTCGGCGGTGCCGGCCGAGCTGCATCCGAGCGCCTACGTGGCTGAGCGGACCTGCGCACGGCTGGAGGAGTTCGCCGACGCCGGCGAGCCATTCTTCCTCTTCTCCTCCTTCCCAGACCCCCACCACCCCTTCGCCCCACCGGCCGGTTACGACCGGCTGTACGACCCGGCGCAGATCCCGGTGCCGCCCACGTTCCATCAGGACCACTCAGCCTCCCCCGAACACGTCCGGAGGATGGCCGCGCGTCGTGGGATCCCGGCCGAGGACCCGACCATGACCTGGATCGCCACCGAGGAACAGTACCGTGCGGCCTGCGCGGCCGAGCTAGGCCTGATCACGTTGCTGGACGAGCAAGTCGGACGAATCCTGCAGACACTTGAGACCACCGGACTGGCGGAGAACACGGTGGTCGTGTTCACCTCCGACCACGGGGACATGTTCGGGGACCACGGCATGATGCTCAAGCACTTCACCCACTACCGAGGAGTGACCAACGTGCCCCTCGTGGTCCGCGTGCCCGCGGACCTGTCAGGCGCTGGCACGGACGTCTCTGCCGAGGCTCGGACGGCAGCGTCCACGGCATTGGTTTCCAACGCGGACCTGGTCCCGACTCTGTTGGAGTTGGCCGGGGTGCCCGGTCACCGAGGCATCCAGGGCCGGAGCCTCGTGCCATTGCTGCAGGGAGAGGCCTCCGTCCACCGCAGTGCACTGATCGTCGAGGAGGACCAACCGTTCGGCGCGGACGGATTGCCCGCGCCCGTGCACATCCGCTCGGTCATCACCCCCGAGGCTCGCTACACGCGGTACTTCGGCACCGACACTGAGGAACTGTATCTCCTCGACTCAGATCCCGACGAGGAACACAACGAGGCCAACCGCCCCGAGTGCACACAGGTACTGGAACGCATGCGCCAGCTGATGCTGGACGAATTGCTGGCCCTGACCGACCACGGTTACCGCGTGCTCGCCGGGGCCTGAACCCTCAGCCCACGGTCCGGAAACCGCAGTTGCTGCTCGATGAGTCTGGGCTGTTCCTGCTCCGGGCCGCCACCCGGTACCGGTTGCAGTAGGAGTCGTGGCAAAGGAACGATCCTCCCCGCATGACCCTGCCCTCACCGAACGGCGGCCCGGGCGGATTCTCCTCGGGACTGCGCCGGTAGTAGCGCGGCAGGAACCAGTCCTGGCACCACTCCCAGACGTTCCCGGCCATCTGGAACAACCCGTACCCGTTGGCCGGGAACGCCCGCACCGGGGCCGTGGAAAGATACCCGTCCTCGACGGTGTTCTCCACGGGGAAGCGCCCCTGGAAAATGTTGCAGCGGTGTACGTCGTTCGGCACGAGCTCATCACCCCAGGCGTAACGGCGACCCTGCAGCCCCCCGCGGGCGGCATACTCCCACTCCGCCTCATGCGGCAGGCGGCGCCCTGCCCACGCGCAGTACGCCTGAGCGTCGTTCCAGCTGACGTGGACTACGGGATGATCGTCGTCAGCTCGGGACTTTGGACCCATCGGAGCATGCCATGACGCACCGGGCACATCTACCCACCAGCGAGTCCCCGGCACTGGTTTCGCCCCCACCGGGTTAATCTGACGAGCCCTGAGCTCCAGGTGGAAGACCGCCGAGGAACCGTACCGCTCCGCCTCCGTCACGTACGCGGTCTGCTCCACGAAACGTCGGAAGTCGTCGACCGTCACGGTGGTGGCGTCCATGGAGAAGCCATCAAGGCGCACTAAGTGAACGGGAGTCTCACCGTCCTGCTGATATCCCTCATTGAAATGGTCACCCATCATGAATTCCCCGCCGGGAATCAGAGCCTGGACGATCTGGTGAACCGTCCACGAGCCAGTGGGCGCTGGAGGGCCCGCTGCACTCTCATCACCCACAGAGATCGCCGAACCGACCATTGCTGATTTATCAAGACCGTCGGCCGGAAGCCCGCAACAACCCACTTCGCCCCCACTGCT
>JAPFFX010000321.1 GCA_026645375.1 Citricoccus sp. WCRC_4
GGGGCCCGTGGTGCTCACCCTCTCCACCGGCGAGGAGATCGAGACCGACCGGGTCCTGCTGGCCACGGGTCGTCACCCCCGTGACCGGGTGGGCGTGGATGAGTACTGCCGCGTCCTGACCACGGGGCCGGGAACGGACCCGGGGACGCTCGTTCCTGGTCGCTACGCGATCGGCGACCTGACCGGCCTCGGGCCCTTCACCCACACCTCGATGGCGCAGTCCGCCCTCGTGGCCCGCCGGCTGCTGGCGGAGGATGCGGGGGACAGCGCGGGGGGTGAGGGGCGCGACGGCAACCGGCCGTTCCCGACGGGGTCCGTACCGCGGGTGACCTACACGCGCCCGGAGGTGGCCGCCGTCGGACGTTCCGCGGGGGCGGCCGGGACCGGGGACGGGACGCTGCGGACGGCCCGGGTGGACCTGGCCGGGAGTACCCGGGGTTGGATCGACGAGGTTGCCGGAAGCGTCACCCTCGTGGCGGGCGGCCACGGGACGCCGGACGCCGGGGTGCTGGTGGGGGCGTCCGTGGTGGGACCGCATGCAGGGGAGGTCATCGGCGCGCTCACCGTGGCCGTGCACGCCCGCGTGGCGCTCGTCGAGCTGGACCGCATCCCCTGGGCCTACCCCACCCTGCACCGGGCCATCGGTACGGCCGTGTCTGCATTGGTGGGGTGAACCAGGGCGACACGCCGTGCCGGAAGGTGATCCGGGCCCCTTTTCCCGAGCCGCGGACTGTGCACAACGACCGCGTGTCCTGTCCACATCCTGTGGACGTTCGACCCCCGATCGCCGTCGATCGCCGTGAATCCGCCGATCTGGGCCCGTGCCGTCACCGAAGGTTCATCCACACCGGCTGTGGACGGGGTGGGGAAACGGGCGACACGGCCCAATGCCATGATGTTGTGGTTGGTGCGTTCGGAGACCACTAGATGTAGTATCTAAGTCATGAGTTCGTGCAGCGCTCGCGGAGCGGCACGAGGCTCCACAGACATCCAGAATCACGCAGATTCACCGTATTTCAGCCATGCATGCCCGTCGTTCCGGCCCTGCCGGAGGCGGTCACGAGGACAGGGGAACTAACATGACCGTCACCGTCTACTCCAAGCCGGCGTGCGTCCAGTGCAACGCCACCTACCGCGCCCTGGACAAGAAGGGCATCGCCTACGAGGTCGTGGACATGTCCCAGGACGCCGACGCCCTGGAGCGCGTGCGCGCCCTCGGTTACATGCAGGCGCCCGTCGTGATGACCGGTGACGAGCACTGGTCCGGCTTCCGCCCGGACAAGATCGAGGAGCTGGCCTCCGTCCTCGCCTCCTCGGTGGCCTGAGGCCCGAAGGAGACACCATGACGAGCGCGGTCAGCGAGAGCAGGCCGGTGGGCGCCGCGGGTCCCCAGGACCCGCGTCCCACGGATGCGCGGCTGGTCTACTTCTCCTCCGCCTCCGGCTACACGCACCGCTTCGTGACCAAGCTGGGCCTCGGGGAGGGGGAGACCGCGCGGCTCCCGCTGATGACCCGGGAGCCCACCCTGCTGGCCACCCGGCCCTTCGTGCTGGTGGTCCCCACCTACGGAGGGGGAGACGGCAGGGGCGCCGTGCCGAAGCAGGTCATCAAGTTCCTGAACGTCAAGGCGAACAGGGACCTCCTCCAGGGCGTGATCGCCGGGGGGAACACGAACTTCTACGAGGCGTACTGCCTCGCCGGGGACATCATCTCCCGCAAGTGCGGAGTCCCCCTGATGTACAGATTCGAACTCATGGGCACGCCGGAGGACGTCACGGCCGTGCGTGAAGGATTGGAAGGTTTTTGGGCATGACAGTCACCGAACAGGACATGATCAGGTCGGCCAAGCAGCTGCCCGCGGCCTGGCAGAACCTCGGCTACCACGAGCTGAACGCCATGCTGAACCTGTACGGCCCGGACGGGAAGATCCAGTTCGAGGCCGACCACGCCGCCGCACGGCAGTACTTCCTGCAGCACGTCAACAACAACACGGTCTTCTTCCACGACCTGGACGAGAAGCTGGCCTACCTCGTGGACAACGACTACTACGAGGCCTCGACGCTGGACCAGTACTCCGCCGAGTTCAAGCACTCGCTGTGGGACCACGCCTACAAGCTGAAGTTCCGCTTCCCCACCTTCCTCGGGGCCTTCAAGTTCTACACCTCGTACGCGCTGAAGACCTTCGACGGCAACCGCTACCTCGAACGGTACGAGGACCGCGTGTGCATGGTCGCCCTGCACCTGGCCCAGGGTGAGGAGCAGCTCGCCACCGACCTGGTGGACGAGATGATCGGCGGCCGGTTCCAGCCGGCCACGCCCACCTTCCTCAACGCCGGCAAGGCCCAGCGCGGTGAGCTCGTCTCCTGCTTCCTGCTGCGCATCGAGGACAACATGGAGTCGATCGCCCGCGGCATCAACTCCTCCCTGCAGCTGTCCAAGCGCGGCGGCGGCGTGGCCCTGTCCCTGACGAACATCCGTGAGCACGGCGCGCCGATCAAGCAGATCGAGAACCAGTCCTCCGGTGTCATCCCCGTGATGAAGCTCCTCGAGGACTCCTTCTCCTACGCGAACCAGCTCGGGGCGCGCCAGGGTGCCGGTGCGGTCTACCTGCACGCCCACCACCCGGACATCTACCGGTTCCTCGACACCAAGCGGGAGAACGCGGACGAGAAGATCCGCATCAAGACCCTCTCCCTGGGCGTGGTCATCCCGGACATCACCTTCGAGCTGGCCAAGAAGAACGAGGACATGTACCTCTTCAGCCCGTATGACGTCCAGCGCGTCTACGGCAAGCCCTTCACCGAGGTCTCGGTGACGGAGAAGTACTACGAGATGGTCGACGACGCGCGGATCAAGAAGACCAAGATCAACGCGCGTGAGTTCTTCCAGACCCTGGCCGAGATCCAGTTCGAGTCCGGGTACCCGTACGTCGTGTTCGAGGACACGGTGAACCGCGCCAACCCCATCAAGGGCCGGATCACCATGTCCAACCTGTGCTCGGAGATCCTGCAGGTCTCCGAGGCCTCCGAGTTCAACGAGGACCTGTCCTACGCCCACGTCGGCAAGGACATCTCCTGCAACCTCGGCTCCATGAACATCGCCAAGACCATGGACTCCCCGGACTTCGGCAAGTCGATCGAGACCGCGATCCGGGCCCTGACGGCGGTGTCCACCATGTCCGAGATCGAGTCCGTCCCCTCCATCGTCAAGGGCAACGACTCCTCGCACGCCATCGGCCTGGGGCAGATGAACCTGCACGGCTACCTGGCCCGCGAGCGGGTCCACTACGGGTCCGAGGAGGGCATCGACTTCACGAACATCTACTTCTACACGGTGCTCTTCCACGCCCTGCGCGCCTCCAACCGGATCTCCATCGAGACCGGCCAGCGTTTCGGGGGGTTCGAGGACTCGAAGTATGCCTCCGGGGAGTTCTTCGACAAGTACACCGACCAGGAGTGGGTGCCGGCCACCGGCAAGGTCGCCCAGCTGTTCGCGGAGTCCGAGGTGGCCATCCCCACCCAGGACGACTGGCGCGCGCTGAAGGCCTCCGTCATGGAGCACGGCATCTTCAACCAGAACCTGCAGGCCGTCCCGCCGACCGGTTCGATCTCCTACATCAACAACTCGACCTCCTCGATCCACCCGGTGGCCTCGAAGATCGAGATCCGCAAGGAGGGCAAGCTGGGCCGCGTGTACTACCCGGCGCCGTACCTGACGAACGAGAACCTCGAGTACTACGACGATGCCTACGAGATCGGTTACGAGAAGGTCATCGACACCTACGCCGCTGCCACCCAGCACGTGGACCAGGGCCTGTCCCTGACGCTGTTCTTCAAGGACACCGCCACCACCCGTGACCTGAACAAGGCGCAGATCTACGCCTGGCGCAAGGGCATCAAGACCATCTACTACATCCGGCTGCGCCAGCTCGCGCTGGAAGGCACCGAGGTGGAGGGCTGCGTCTCCTGCATGCTGTAGGGGCCGAACGACCTCCGATCACCACCACCACCAACGTTTGAGTGAGGACGACACCACGATGATGGCTGATGCTGTCAAGACCCTCGAGACCGTCGAGGCGATCAACTGGAACCGCATCCAGGACGACAAGGACGTCGAGGTCTGGAACCGCCTGACCTCCAACTTCTGGCTGCCCGAGAAGGTGCCGCTGTCCAATGACATCCAGTCCTGGGCCACCCTGACCGAGGACGAGAAGGTCCTCACCATGCGGGTGTTCACCGGCCTGACCCTGCTGGACACCATCCAGGGCACCGTGGGGGCGGTCTCGCTCATCCCGGACTCGCTGACCACCCATGAGGAGGCGGTGTACACGAACATCGCGTTCATGGAGTCCGTCCACGCCAAGAGCTACTCCTCGATCTTCTCCACGCTGGCCAACACCAAGGAGATCGACGACGCCTTCCGCTGGTCGCAGGAGAACGCGAACCTGCAGAAGAAGGCCCGGATCATCCTGGACTACTACCACGGTGACGATCCGCTGAAGAAGAAGGTCGCCTCCACGATCCTGGAGTCGTTCCTGTTCTACTCCGGCTTCTACCTGCCCATGTACTGGTCCTCGCGCGCCAAGCTCACCAACACCGCGGACCTGATCCGGCTGATCATCCGTGACGAGGCGGTGCACGGCTACTACATCGGGTACAAGTACCAGCGCGGGCTGGAGACCCAGTCCGCAGAGCGCCAGCAGGAACTCAAGGACTACACCTTCGAGCTGTTGTTCGAGCTGTACGAGAACGAGGTCCAGTACACCCACGACCTCTACGACTCCGTGGGCCTGGCCGAGGATGCCAAGAAGTTCCTGCACTACAACGCCAACAAGGCCCTGATGAACCTGGGTTACGAGGGCATGTTCCCGTCCAGCGTCACGGACGTGAACCCGGCGATCCTCTCGGCGCTGTCACCGAACGCGGATGAGAACCACGATTTCTTCTCCGGTTCCGGTTCCTCCTACGTGATCGGCAAGGCCGAGAACACCGAGGACGAGGACTGGGACTTCTGATCTCCGAGAGATCCCGCACTCACTGAACCACGTCGGCAGAGGTGAGCAGGGAAGGGGACCGGTCCGGGCAATGCCCGGGCCGGTCCCCTTCTGTCGTGCCGTCACATGGCCGGTGGCAGCCGTCTGGGGATCTCGTTTTCCCGGGCTCAAGGAGTCCGTGAGCATCAGATCACGAAAAGATCACGGATAACGGTCGAAAGGACCGATGCGTGGGGCGTCCGCTGCGCAAGGTGTGCGTCACCGTCGCCCTCAGGGGCCGCGACGTGTCGTGAATCAGGGGAACCCGTCTACGGCATATTGGCCTGATCTGCGCGGATCCATCGCCTCAGACACGCCCGAACGGCACAAGAACAATTCATGAAGAGTGATGAAGTTGTGACAGTTAAGGAGTAATTTCAGCTTTCGCTTGATAACCTGTCCGAGGCGCAGACCTTAACTTGCGTCACACTCGCATCATGCATCACTTCTGAGGGAATCCGTCATGGCACTTCGCCCTGTCCTGCGCGCCTGCGCCGTCACCACCCTGGCGGCGGCGCTGACCGCCACCACCGCCTTCCCGGCGGCCGCCAGTCCGATCGTCCCGCCGTCCGCGCCGGACCCGGCCCGGGGCGCCGTCGGACAGCCGGTCGCCTCCGAGGTCAAGGGCGAGGAGCAGCAGACGATCGCCGTCGACGGCATCGACCCCGAGGCGCTGCAGTCCGCCGAACACGGCGCCACCCCCAGCGCCACGCCGACCATCGAGCCCAGCGCCGCACCGACGGCCGAGGCCACCGACGAGCCCAGCGCCGAGCCGACCGCCGAGGCCACCGACGAGCCCGGCGCCGCCTCCGAGTCCGGGCAGCCCACCCCGCAGGCGGCGGCGACGCGGGCCGCGACGGTCTCGCTCGCCTCCGTGGTCTCCCTGACCTCCGCGGTCAAGGCTGCGCCGGGGAAGGGGCAGTCGGCGGAGCCGGAACAGGATGTCGTCCCGGTCCCGGAGGGGATCGCGGCCAAGGCCACGGCGGAGACCGATGCCCAGACCGCTCCCGAGGCCCGGGAACTGGCCGGCACGGCCCTGCCGGCCGAGGACACCGAGCAGGTCGCAGCGCTGACCGCACCGGCCGAGACCATCGACTTCATCGTGGCCGGCGTCACCTGGGAGGTGCAGGACGCGGACCGGGTCACCGAGGTCTCCGTGCGCGTGCGCGAGGACGGCACCTGGACGGACTGGTCCAGCCTCGAGATCCACGACGGCGATGAGCGCCCCGGCGCGGACCGCACCGGCACCGAACCGCTGGTCTCCACCGGCGCCGACGCCGTCCAGGCCCGCGTCTCCACGGTCAGCGGCGAGGTCCCGAAGGGGTTGCAGGTCGACATCATCAACCCGGGCGTGGCCGACACCGACGGCAAGCTCAATCCGGCACCGGCCGGCGCGCCGGCCGGCGAGGAGCCCACCGCGGACCAGGCCACAGCCGCCGCGGCCTCCACCGCCTCGTCTTCCACCGCCGAGTTCGTCCCCGCCATGCACCAGCAGCGGGGCCTGATCACCGGGACGGCTGCTGCGCAGACGGTGGCCACCTCAGCTGACGCCCTCAAGCCCGCCATCGTCACCCGCGCCCAGTGGGGTGCCAACGAGTCGGTCGTCCAGGACTACGGCCGTCCGGCCAGCCAGCTCAAGGCGATGTACATCCACCACACCGCCGGCTCCAACAACTACACGCAGGCCGGCGCCTACGCCCAGATCCGGGGCATCTTCAGCTACCACGCCGTCAGCCTCCAGTGGGGTGACATCGGCTACCAGTTCCTCGTGGACAAGTTCGGCACCATCTACCAGGGCCGCCGCGGCTCCCTCGACGCCCCGGTGATGGGCGCCCAGGCCGGCGGGTTCAACACGGACACCATCGGCGTCTCCGCCATGGGCAACTACGACGTGACCGCCGCCCCGGCCGCCATGGTCAAGGCCATCGAACGCGTGCTGGCGTGGCAGGCCTACCGCTACGACGTGAACCCCACGGGGTCGACCCGTCTCACCCAGAGCGGCAAGGGAACGGCCCGCTGGTCCTCCGGCACCACGGTGACCGTCCCGACCATCCTGGGGCACAAGGTCACCAACTTCACCGCGTGTCCGGGCCGGTACCTGGACGCCCAGATCCCCACGATCCGGCGGAATGTCGATACGCTGGTCGACCGGGCGGTGCGCAACAACGGGGGCACCACCCAGGCGCCCGGCAGGCCCTCCCTGCCCTCGAATCCCTACACCCTGGATTCCGACGGCGTCGTGGCCACCGGCCGCTGGAACGCGGTCTCCGGTGCGGACGGATACCAGATCATGTACCGCGCCGTGCCGCACGGGGGCGGGAGCATCACCAGCCAGCCGTGGACCGCGGGCAAGACCGGTACGGACCGGTCGACCACCCTCAGCAACAATGCCGGGGAGACCGCCCAGTACGCCGTGCGGGCCGTGACCAACGGCGTGCCCGGTGCCCAGCGCTACCTCGGCCAGCACACCGCGCCCCTGGACTGGACCGGTTCGGACGTGTACACCTCCGGTGCCACGGCTGTCACCACCAGCGGCGGCACCAACGGCCGGGGAATCCGCACCAACGGCAAGGGCTCCGTGGTCCGGGTCGAGGGAGCCGGCCAGGCACGCCACCTGGGCCTGGCCTTCTACGTCCCCTCGAACGGCACGGCCGATTTCGCCGTGTACCAGGACAACGACCGGTACGTGGGGACCATCAGGGTCCGCAGCAGCGGTTCGTCGTACTGCGCCCTCGACCTGCCGGGCGGCGCCAACGTGCGCCTGGTCTCCCAGGACAACACCCCGGTGACCCTGTCCCGGATGGTGCTGACCCACGCCGGCCAGTCGCAGACGCGGGCGAGCACCGCGAAGTGCCAGACCCCGTTCGCGGACAACGCACCGGGTTCCCGGTACTACTCCGCGGTGGACTGGATGTTCACGGCAGGGATCTCCGGCGGGTACACCTCGGACAACACCTTCCGCAAGGACCGACCCATCAGCCGCGGGGAATCGGTGGCCTTCATCCACCGCTACGTCAAGCCGAACCACACCCCGAAGTCCACGCTGCCGTTCCGGGACGTGCCCACCAGTCATACGTTCTACCGTCCGATCAGCTGGGCGAAGGACGCCCGGGTCGCCGGCGGGTACTCGAACGGTACCTTCGGCACCACCCGGAACGTCACCCGCGGCGAGTTCGCCTCGTTCCTGTACCGGGCCGCCAGGCCGCGGTTCAGTCCCCCGAGGACCAAGGCGTTCTCGGACGTGGCCATCAGCAACTCCCACCACGAGGCCATTGCCTGGATGAAGAAGTCCGGACTCAGCACCGGCTACGCCGACAGGACGTTCAAGCCGGACCGGAGCATCTCCCGCGGTGAGGTGGCCGCGATCATGCACCGCTACCACCAGAGCCGGTAGCAGTCCGGACGGTCGTTCACCCCTCGACGGCGACGGTGGGTGCGCCCACCGGGCGTGAACCGTTCTGGTCGTGCACCCGGAGCTGCATCAGGGCCAGCCGCGTCAGGGGCACGTCCACACCGAGCCTGTCGGCGACCGCGACGTACTGGCCCAGCAGGTGCTCGCCCTCGTGGGCGTGCCCGGCCAGGACGTCCCGGTAGAGAGACGAGGTGAACACGGATCCCTCCTCCGTGAACATCTCCAGGCTCGCCGCGTGCGCTGCGGCCGACGGGGGGTAGCCCGCGGCCCGGGCCACGCGTTCGGTCTCGTCGATGACGTCGAGTACGAATTCCCTCCCTCCGGGGGCGGCCAGGATGCTGCCGATGCTCCCGCGCATCAGGCAGGTCATGGTGGCACCTGCCGCGATGAACGCCCACTTGTGCCACATGGCGACCAGGACGTCATCGGCCAGCGTCACGTGGTACCCCGGGACCGCCAGTTCCTGCCTGATGGCGGACACCCGTTCCGTCAGCCCCCCGTCCTGTTCGCCGAACACCAGTCCGGCCTTCGGCTTCAGCTGGCGGACCGAGCCCTCCGGCGTCACGGTGCAGACCACCCGGACGATCCCGCCCAGGACGGCGTCCCGGCCGAGCCGGTCATTGAGCGTCTGCAGGTGGACCAGGCCGTTGAGCAGCGGCAGGACCGTGGTGCCGGGGCCGACCGCCGGGGTGATGTCCTCCAGGGCCGCGTCCAGGGACCAGGCCTTCACCATGAGCAGGATCAGGTCATAGGGGCCGTCCAGCTCGCGGGCCGTGAGCGCCCGGACGGGGACCGTCTCGTCATATCCGGGCCCGTAGACGCGCAGACCGTGGCGCAGTTGGTCCGCGCGGTGCGCATGGACCAGGTAGGACACGTCGCGGCCGGCCCGGACCAGTCGCGTGCCGAAGAAGCCGCCGGTGGCCCCGGCCCCCACAATCAGTGTTCTCATCGCCGGTTCCCCCTAGGTTTCGTGCGGCGTGGTCGAACGGACTCGTTGGTCGACGTGCCCCCTCCGCCGGCGCGGAGATGACCGTCACCGCTCCCCGGCGGAGGCCGGATGTCCGCGGGGGTTCCCCGCACCCGGCGCCGGGTCCAGTCGCTGGCCTCGGAGATGACCGCCTCCAACGGGCCCTTGCCCATGGAACTGCGCCACATCAGCGCGAACAGCATGAACGCGATGACCTGGATCCAGAGCGTCACCATCGGGCGCTCCTCCTCGGGCAGGACCTCCAGCATGAGCACGATGCAGTGTGCCGAGTACAGCGTCAGCGTCATCGCGCCCATCGCCGCGAAGGGCGAGAACACCGTGCTCCCGCGGCGGGTCACCAGCAGGGCCAGTCCCAGGAAGGCCACCGCGGCACCCAGGTTGTGCAGGAGGTTGAGGGGCGTGTCGGAGTAGGGTGAGACCGCTGCCAGCCACCACCACGTCGTGTTCGGCATCATGACCAGTTCCGGGCCGAAGGTGAGCACCTCGCTGATCTCCTCGCCGTCGAGGGCCGGTGTCGCCTCGAGCAGGCGCTGGAAGCCGCCGGCCGGGCCGAGCAGGACCTTGGAGGCACTCCACGCCGCGACGGCCAGTGCCGAGCCCCAGCCCAGCAGGAACAGGGCCAGCCGGCGTGAGGTCAGCACCTGCCGTCCGATGACCATGCCCACGCAGAGGTAGACCATCCACAGGACCGCCGGGTAGTAACCGGTCAGGAGCATGTCGAGGGCGAACAGGTCGGGTTGCCGGGCAGCGGTGACCAGCGTGTAGTCGGCATCCGGATCGAGCTGTTCCGGCACGCGACCGTTGAGCAGGTGCCTGAAGACGGGCCCGAGGACGGCGAAGAGTGCCGCGGCGATGAGCAGGACGCGCGAGGACCGGCCGTAGAACGGCAGGGCCAGCAGGAACAGGACGCCGAAGTAGGGGATGATCGTCAGGATCGGCGTGTCCAGGTGGCCCAGCAGCAGTCCCACGAGCAGGATCAGCAGGCCCCGGACGGCCAGGGCGGCCCGGTCGGCCCTCAGGGTGCGGCCGTACAGCTGGCCCCGGGACCGTTTCTCCACGAACGCGATGGAGACCCCGGTGAGCACGGCGAACAGGGCCGCGGCACGTCCACCGAAGATGCCGAAGCTCCAGCTCAGGCCGTCGCCGTCCTCATTCTCAGCCGGGAAGACGTGGACGGCGATCATCCCGATCAGCGCCACGGCCCGGGCAACGTCCACGCCCATGGCGCGTCGTGATGGCGACGGCGCGTCGGGCGCCGCCGCGGAACGATCGGCGGGTTCACCGGTGGCGACCGTGTCCGGCCCTCCGACGCCCATCAGGGGATCCAGGATTCCTGATCAGGGGGGCGTTGGGGATGCGGCGTGCTTCATGGTGTGGACCTCCCGTCGCCGGCGAGCCATGGGCGGGCCGTGGTGGCCCAGAGTAGTCACTCCGGCGCGCGGGGAGTCAAGGAGTGGGTGGTACCCGGCGGCCGGATTCACACCTCATGCACAGCCTCGGACGATGGCAGGATGGACATCATGACTTCCACCACTGCCGCCGGGCAGCCCGGCACCGAGGAGCACGACGTCGACGCGAACTTCCAGCGCACC
>JAPFFX010000193.1 GCA_026645375.1 Citricoccus sp. WCRC_4
GGGCTGGACCCGGAGGAGAACGCGGAGGAGTACGAGCGGCTCTGGGACGAGGTCCTCGCGGCCGCGAAGGAGGGCGTGCAGAAGGAGCACGAGGAGGTGCTCGAACTCGGGGGGCTCTACGTGCTGGGCACGGAGCGCCACGAGTCGCGGCGCATCGACAACCAGTTGCGCGGCCGCTCCGGGCGACAGGGTGACCCCGGAGAGTCCCGGTTCTACCTGTCCCTGACCGACGACCTGATGCGCCTGTTCAACCCGGCCGCCGCATCCCGGATCATGAACTCCTCCTCGGTGCCGGACGACATGGCCCTGGAGTCCAAGATGGTCTCCTCCGCCATCGCCAACGCGCAGCAGCAGGTGGAGTCCCGCAACACCGAGCAGCGCAAGAACGTGCTGAAGTACGACGACGTGATGAATCGCCAGCGCGAGGCCATCTACACCGACCGCCGGCAGATCCTCGAGGGGGAGGACCTCCACGAGAAGGTCCAGCACTTCCTCGAGGACGCGGTCTCCACCATGGTGGACGAGAGCACCGCGGTGGGCCATGCAGGGGAGTGGGACCTGGAGCAACTGTGGACGGACCTGCGACAAATGTACCCGGTGGGGGTCACCATCGACGAGGTCCTCGAGGAGGTCGGCGGGCCGACCAAGCTCAAGGCGGCCGACCTCAAGCGGGAGCTGACCTCGGATGCCAAGCTGGCCTATGAGGACCGGGAGAAGACGGTCGGCCCGGAGACCATGCGCGAACTGGAGCGCCGGGTGGTGCTCTCCGTGATCGGCCGGAAGTGGCAGGACCACCTGTACGAGATGGACTACCTCAAGGAGGGCATCGGGCTGCGTTCGATGGCCCAGCGTGATCCCCTGGTCGAGTACCAGCGTGAGGGTTACATCATGTTCCAGTCCATGATGGAGGCCATCCGCGAGGAGTCCGTGGGCTACCTGTTCAACCTCGAGGTGCAGACGGCCCCGGCCCCGACCTCCCTGCCCGGCGTGAAGGACGCCCGCGGTGCCACGATGACCCCGGTGCTGAACGTCAAGGGCCTCGAGGCGCCGCAGCAGCCGGCGACCCTGCGCTTCTCGGCTCCCTCCGACTCCGGTGAGGTCACCACCCAGGTGCGCCGGACCGGGACCACCGACTCGGATGGCCGCAGCGGGGAAACCGCGCCGGCCGGTGCCGGTGGACGCGGTGCTGCCTCCTCGAAGAAGGGCCGCAAGCGCCGGCGCTGACCCTGCGCAGGGCCAGACTCAGCCGAGCTCGAGTGCGGTGACCTTCCACCGGTCACGGTGGCGCTCGATCCGCAGGGCCATCGCCCGGACGCGATCCGGCAATTGGATGGTGGCGCTGGCCTCGTATACCCCGTCCCCTGCGGGGCAGCAACGGGAGCCCAGGGCCTGCGGTGCACCCGCAACGCCGCGGTCCGGCCGAACCCGGCGGGCCAGCTCCGCCCGGCGCGTCATCTTGCCGTAGGTCGGCAGGTCCAGCCAGGCCGAGAGCTGTCGGGCCGGCCGGAGACCGAGCTCGGCCTCCACGCAGGCCAGGGCGACGATCCGGGCCAGGGACCTGATGTGCCGTTCCTCTTCACGACGCCGTTCGGCGAGGGCCCGCTGGGAGGTGGTGGATGCCTGGTCGGGCTGGGATCCCGGAGACCACGCTGGACGCGAGGGGCCGGGATCAGAGCGTCCGGCGGCACGGGCTCCGTGGGCAGACCGGGGCGGCAGGGCCGGTGGCACCGTGGACACGGTGAGCGGACCGGAGGGGCGGTGGGTCGCAGTCAGGTGGGTGGGGGACATCGTTCCTCCGGTGGGTCGGTCGAACAGTGCTGGGTCAGGCGTGTGGGATCAGGGCGTGCACGCGGCGCGTGCCGGACGCGCGGGACGCGCGGGACGCGGCCGGTCGGTTCAGGACACCGGGGGCGCCTGCAGGACCGTACCGGGGACCAGGACGTCCGCGTCGGCTCCGACGACCGGCCGGTTGAGCTGATACCACTGACGCCACCTGCGGTCGATCTCCAGGTCGGTGGCGTAGGGCCCGAGTTCCTCGGCGGCGATGTCCCAGAGGCAGTCACCGGTGCGTACCGTGACCGATTTCGGTGTCGTGCTTCGGCCCTGGTGCCCGGCCCCGGGGACCGGCGGGGCAGGGGCCGCCGGTCGCCATGTCGGTGTCGGGACGTCGGCGGGGGGAGACGCAGTCCCGGACGGTGCCTCGTGCGACGCGGCCAGCCAGCCGGGTTGGGGGACGGGGACGGCCGGGGCGGCGGCCTGCTGCGGGGGCACGGCTACGTGGCCCACCCGGGCTGTGCTGATCCCCGAGGGGTCATCAGCCGCCGCCCAGGAGGCGGGGGCGACCAGCAGATTGAGGCCCAGGAACGACGCGGCCACCCGGCGCAGGAACTGCGGTGACAAGGCCTGGCCGCACCGGACCAGCCGGGCCGAGCTCGACCGTTGACCGAGCGCCGTCATGGCCGTGCCGATCAGCGCCACGAACCACCAGGCGGCCAGGAGCGCGCCTGTCCCTGCGCAGGCCGAGGCCACCAGAGACTCGAGCGCCCGCAGTCCGGAGACGGCCTCGGAGGAGAGCCCGGTGGCCCCGAACCACCACAGCAGCGGACCGGCCACCGTGGCCAGGACGGTGAGGGCGACGTCGTCGCCCCGCAGGGAGATTCGACGGTGCGGTGATGGGGCGTCCACGGGGCTTCCCTTCGGTGGTGTGGCCTGCGCCGACTCGGTCGACGGCCGGTGAACCTTCTCGATGCCCTCAGCCAAGCGTGGCCGTCCGATGATGTCAATAGATCACCTGTAATCAGTTTTCGTCACACTGGTTGTCGCCGACTGTCGTTCGATGTCATTTGATGTCGTTTGCTTCTGTTGTCTATCGGTGGATGTCGGAGGAGACTGTGCGACGACGCGTGGGCGGGGTGCAGTCCAGCCTGGATCCGGCCTGCGGGTCCGTCGAGTGGCGGTGCGCCCCTAGGCTGGCCCCATGAGATGGGAAGGACTCTTCGCCGACCTCGAGGCGCAGCTGGCCCAGGGCCAGTGGCAGGACACGGAGACCGAAGCCGCGGAGATGACCCGGGGCGAGCGTGCCGGCATCACGCTGGCGGACAGGATTCGCGGGGCGCTCGGTGCTACCCTCCAGGTCCAGCTGGCCGAGGGGGAGCGCCTGCAGTTGACCGTGTCCACCGTGGGCGAGGCGTGGCTCGGGGGCAGCGACCAGGGCGGGAGCCTGCTCATCCACCTCGAGACGGTGCTCTCGGTGGACGCTCCACTGGCCATGGCGACGCCCGAGGACTCACCCGGGCGCCGGAGGCTGGGGATCGCCGCGGCCTACCGCACGCTCTCCCGCGCACGGGCCGGCGTCGTGGTCTTCGGGCGAGACGGTCGCTCACTGGGGGAGGGGACCATCGACAGGGTCGGGCGGGACCACTTCGACCTGGCCGTCCATCCGCGGGATGAGTACCGCCGTGGACGAAACGTCCGCGGACTGCGGGTGATCCCGTTCAGCGCGGTGCAGGTGGTCCGGTCAGCTCACGCGTCCTCGGTCTGAGGGGCGCCGGCGCGGCGGGCCTCGGTCTTGGCGGCCTGCTGCGCGTAGAGGTCCTCGATGTACTGGTCGAGCTTGACCTGTTCCACCCGCCACTGGCCCCGCCCCCCGATCTGGATGGCCGGGAGCTCACCGCTGCGCACGATCGCCCGGGCCTGGGCCATCGAGATCTGCAGCTCCTCGGCGACGTCGGTCAGGGTGAGGAATCGAGGCATCGGTCCTCCGGGTGGTCGGGGCGGGCGTACTGCCGCCCATTCTCCCACGTCCGCGGACCCCGACCCCGGGTTGTCCCCAGCACTGGCCTCCAGGAACCGATGTCCACAGTGTCGGGCCGTCCCGTGGGCGGCCGTTTCCCGAGGTGACTAGGCTGATTGGTGCATCCGGTGGTGGACGGGACCGCCGGGCCGAACAGGGAGGGCGCACGTGGAGGGGACGAACAGCGCGGAGGCACCGCGTCTGAGGCGACCGGGATGGAAGGATCCCCGACTGCTGTCGGGGATCCTGCTGGTCCTGCTGTCCGTGGCGGGGATCGTGACGCTGGTCCAGTCGCTGGACCGGTCGGAGGGGTACTGGGCTGCAGGGCAGGACCTGGTGCCCGGAGCGGTCCTGGAGCCGGATCAGCTGACCGTGGTGCAGGCGCGTCTGGGCGATGCGGCAGATGACTACCTGCCGGCTGACCGGCCGGTCCCCGCGGACGCCTCGGTGGTGGGGACGGTCCGCCAGGGGGAGCTGATCCCGGCGGGAGCGGTGGCTGGCGTGGACCCGGAGTCCCGCCAGGCCGTTGCCCTCACGCTGGAGGATCCCCTCCCGGAGGGAACCGGCCCGGGTGCCCGGGTGGACGTCTGGATCGCCGCCGCCGACGGCCGGCAGGGGTTCGGTGAGCCCGAGCTGGTGGCCCCGCGCGCCGAACTCGCCGGGATCTCCGAGTCCTCGGGATCCTTCGGCACCACGGGTGAGATCTCGTTGCAGGTCCTGCTCGGCCCCGAGGAACTGCCGCAGGTCCTGGACGCCAAGGGCAACGGCGCACGCATCAGCGTGGTTCCGTCCCTCGGCGGGCGGTAGGGGCCCGGATGCGCAAGGTCTCGGTCGCCACCACCATCATGCCGGGGCATGACCACGTCTCCGGGCTGGAACGGCTGCGCGGTCCGGTCACGGTCATCCGGCGCTGCGAGAGTCTGGCGGAGCTGATCTCCGTGGCCCGTTCCGGGCTCGCCGACGTCCTGCTCGTGGCCGGGGACACCCGACAGCTCACCCTGACCTTCCTGGAGTCCGTCACCGCCGACGCCCGCGGACGCTCCGTGGCGGTGGTGGCACTCAGCGACGTCGCCGCGGAACGCGAACGCCTCGGACATCTCGGCGTCGTCGCGGCCACGCCGGAGACCCCGCCCTCCGACCTGGCAGATGTGCTGCAGGAGGCGGTGGCGTCAGCCCGTCGTCCGGTGCCCGCCGGTTCCGCCGACCACGACGACCCACCGCCCGGGGCAACGGGACGACATGGTCGCCGGGCAGCTGAGGGCGCCGTGAGGACTGGGTCGTCCGGGTCCGCCGTGCCGGATGGCCGGCCGGGGGAGGATGCCACCGGGGCCGTCGACGCGGGTCCGGGGCAGGGCAGGGACGCGGACCTGACGCTGCCGGAGGAGCGGATCCCGGACCACGGCGACGGCGCCCGCGACCGGTCCCGGGACCGGTCCGATCCGCCGGTCGCCGGCGCGGAGCCACGGGTGGATGGCCGGCCGACCCCCGACGCCGGATGCGACCCCACCCGGACGACGGCCGTCTGGGGACCTGCGGGCAGCCCGGGCCGTACGACCGTCGCCGTGAACCTCGCCGTCGAACTGGCGCTGGCCGGACGCCGAACCCTGCTGGTCGACCTGGACACCTACGCCGCCTCGGCCGGCGTGCACCTGGGACTGTTGGACGAATCCGCTGGCATCGCCCAGGCCTGCCGACTGGCAGACCAGGGCGGGATCACCGCGGAGGGGGTCGCCCGCTCCGCGCTCCGTGCGCGCGTGGCCGGGGCCACGCTCCAGGTCCTGACCGGACTGACCCGCTCCGACCGGTGGCCCGAACTGCGCCGGGCCGCCCTCGACGCCGTCCTGGCCGCCGGCGCCGAGGGATGGGAGGAGGTCGTCATCGACTGTGGCTTCAGCCTGGAGCAGGACGAGGAACTGAGCTTCGACATCCCGGCGCCGCAGCGCAATGCCGCCACCCTTGCGGGGTTGTCCGCCGCCGACCGGATCCTGGTCGTGGGCGCCGGTGACCCGGTGGGACTGCCGCGCCTGGTCCGGGCCCTCGACGAGCTGGACCAGGCCGAGACCGCTGCCGGCGCCGTCGTGGAGATCGTCGTCAACCAGGTGCGGGCCGAGGCATCCGGCGTGGCGCCGAAGTCCCAGGTCCGCAGTGTCCTCGAACGCTTCGCCGGGGACAGGACGGTGTCCGCCTTCCTCCCGTGGGACCGCAGGGCCCTGGACCGGGCCCTGCTGGGCGGCCAGGTGCTGGCGGAGGCTGCGCCGAAGTCGGCGCTGCGGCGGGCCCTGTCGGCGCTCGCGGGGACGCCGGAGAAGCCGGCCGAGGCCCATGGGCGTCGTCCATCGGCGCCCCGGCGGCTGCTGGGCGCGGCTCGTTAACGCTTTGAGACGTGGGCCACTAGGCTCGGACCCAGTGGACCAAGGACGTTCCACTGGTCCGGTCACCCCGGTGCCCGGAGCCGTTGAAGCGATGGAAGAGGACACCACCACATGTCATCGTCGACTCCCCTGTGGACCGATCAGCACGACTCCACCATCCCGGAGCGCCAGATCGACCCCGCCCCGCTGTTCGATGCCTACTTCGAGCACGTCTCCGAGGCGGACCAGGCTGAACTTGACCCGAGGACCCGCCAGGCGCTGGTGACCACGCACGTGGAACTGGCCGCCGGCAAGGGACTGCAGGACGCGGTCGTGAAGGTGACGCCCCTGCGTCAGTACGCGCTCGTGCAGATCGTCCACGATGACATGTCCTACCTGGTCGACTCCGTCACCTCGGAGCTGACCCGTCAGGGCCACGCCATCCGCATCGTGGCCCATCCCACGGTCATCACCCACCGGGACCAGGAGACCGGACGGCTGCTCGCGGTGCACCGCGTCCCCACCCAGTCCGGCACCGCCAGCGGCGACACGACGGCGGCGCTCGCCGACCTCGGCCCGCTCATGGCCGGTGACGGCGCCCGGGCCGTCGTCGAGTCCTGGATCGGGATCCAGACCGTGGGACCGATGACCGAGGACCAGGCGGCGGACCTCGAGCACGGTCTCGAGGAGGTGCTCGCGGACGTCCGGGCGGCCATCGCCGACACCGACCGCATGCGCTCGGCGGCCTTCACGGCGGCTCGCGCCCTGGCCCACGATGCCCCGCCGAGCGTTCAGGGCGTGCGCCAGAGCACCGAGCTGCTGAACTGGATGGAGGACGGCCACTTCACCTTCACCGGCTACCGCGAGTACCTGCTCCAGAACGGGGACAACGGGCAGGTGCTGGTCGCGCTGGAGGACACCGGCCTGGGGATCCTGCGCAACCGGCCCAGCGCGCCCCCGGCACCGCTGTCCATCGCCGGCCGCAACCAGATCGAGCGCCCCAACCCGCTGATCATCACCAAGGCCAACTCCCGCTCCCGCGTGCAACGGGCCGCCTACATGGACTACGTGGCCGTGAAGACCTACGGCAAGGACGGCCGGGTCACCGGTGAGCGGCGTTTCATCGGCCTCTGGGACCCGAAGGCGTACACGACCTCCGTGGAGGACATCCCGCTGATCCGGGACAAGGTGGCCGCGGTGCTGGCCCTGTCCGGGTTCCCGCGGGACTCGCACTCGGGCGCCGAGCTCCAGCAGATCCTGGAGACCCACCCGCGTGACGAGCTGTTCCAGGTGGACGTGGAGGAACTGTGGGAGACCTGCCGGCAGATCCTGCAGCTGCAGGAACGGCGCCGGACCCGGTTGTTCCTGCGCCCGGACACGTACGGGCGGTTCATGAACGCCCTGGTGTTCCTGCCCCGTGACCGGTACAACACCGCCGTGCGCGGCCGGATCCAGGACGTGCTGCTGGAGACGCTCGGAGGGGAGTCCCTCGACTTCCAGGTGCGGCTGACCGAGTCCGTGCTGGCCCGGCTCTACTTCCGCGTCCGGTTGCCGCGCGAGCGCGAGCGCAGTGAACCGGTGGATGCGAAGGAGCTGGAGCAGCGCCTGGTCGATGCGGTGCGCTCCTGGAAGGAGGGCGTGGACGAGAAGGCCATCGAGGCCTTCGGCGAGGACAGCGGCGTGGACACCGCCCGGCTCTGGGACGAGGCCTTCCCGCCCGCCTACCGGGTGGCCTACGAGATCGATGACGCCCTGGAGGACATCGGTCGCTTCTCGAGCCTGCCGGGGGACGGCGAACCGGTGGTGCACGTGGTGCCGGAGGACCGTGACGAGAGGTCACGCAAGGCCGAGGAGGAGGTCGAGGGCATCACCGTGGGCCGGATGAAGGTGTACTCCGACCGGCCCCGGACGCTCACGGAGGTGCTGCCGGTGCTGCAGAACCTCGGCCTGTCCGTGATCGATGAGCGCCCCTTCGAGGTCGAACCGGCCGATGGGCGCAAGTTCTACCTCTACGACTTCGGGCTCGGCTACCCCGAGGGCACGGAGAACGAGGTGTCCGCCCGGTTGCTCGAGGACGCAGTGGTGGCCACGGCGACGGGGGCCGCCGAGTCCGACGCCCTGGACCGGCTGGTCCTGTTCCAGGAGCTGCCCAGCCGCACCGTCACCATGCTCCGGGCCTACGCCAAGTACCTGCGCCAGCTCGGGGTCCAGTACTCCCTGACCTTCATGGCCGACTCCCTGCTGACCCACCCGGAGATGACGTCCCTGCTGGTGGAGTACTTCCACACGCGCTTCGACCCCTCGCTGCCCGCGGCCACGGACGACGACGGCGCCACCGCCGGCCCGGCCCGGCGCCAGGCCGTGGAGGACGTCCGCGAACGGGCCGAGAACGCCCTGGACGCCGTCTCGACGCTCGACGCCGAGCGCGTCCTGCAGGGCTTCCTCACCGTCATGCAGGCGACCCAGCGGACCAGTTTCTTCCAGGGGCATCGCCGGCTGAGCTTCAAGATCGCCACGGAGCAGATCCCGTTCGCACCCCAACCGCGGCCGGCCCGGGAGATCTGGGTGTACGCGCCCGGCGTCGAGGGCGTCCACCTGCGCTTCGGGCCGATCGCGCGCGGCGGGCTGCGCTGGTCCGACCGCCGGGAGGACTTCCGCACCGAGGTGCTCGGACTCGTGAAGGCCCAGCAGGTCAAGAACGCCGTGATCGTTCCCACCGGTGCCAAGGGCGGGTTCTACGCCAAGCGGCTGCCCGACCCCGCCGCCGACCGCGGAGCCTGGATGGAGGCCGGGAAGGAGGCCTACCGGACCTTCATCCGCGCCCTGCTCGACATCACCGACCAGCAGGAGCGCTCCGGTGAGGGCACCGTGTTCACGGTGCGCGGGGACATCGTCCGCTACGACGGCGACGACGCCTACCTGGTGGTGGCCGCGGACAAGGGCACGGCGTCCTTCTCGGACACCGCCAACGAGATCTCGGCCGAATACGGGCACTGGCTCGGTGACGCCTTCGCCTCGGGCGGATCCGTGGGCTACGACCACAAGGCCATGGGCATCACGGCCCGCGGTGCCTGGGAGTCGGTCAAGAGCCACTTCGCCTCGATCGGCCATGACACCCAGGCCCAGGACTTCACGGTGATCGGCATCGGGGACATGTCCGGTGACGTGTTCGGCAACGGCATGCTGCTGTCCGAGCACATCCGGCTCGTGGCCGCCTTCAACCACCTGCATGTCTTCCTGGACCCGGACCCGGACGCGGCGGCCTCCTTCGCCGAGCGCCTCCGGCTCTTCGAGCTGCCGCGCTCCTCCTGGTCCGACTACGACCGCTCCCTGATCAGTGAGGGAGGTGGTGTCTACGACCGCACCGCCAAGTCCATCCCCGTCTCCGAGCAGGTGCGGGCCCGGCTGGCCCTGCCCGCGGACACCACCGAGCTCACGCCGGCGGAGCTGATCCAGGCCATCCTGAAGGCGCCGGTGGACCTGTTGTACAACGGCGGCATCGGCACCTACGTGAAGGCCGCGGACGAGGACCACGCTGACGTCGGGGACCGGGCCAACAACGCGATCCGCATCAACGGTGCCGACCTCCGGGTCCGCGTCGTGGGCGAGGGCGGGAACCTGGGCTTCACCCAGCGGGGCCGGATCGAGGCCGCCCTGACGGGGGTCCAGATCAACACCGACGCCATCGACAACTCCGCCGGTGTGGACTGCTCCGATCACGAGGTGAACATCAAGATCCTCGTGGACCAGTTGGTCTCCACGGGAGCCCTCGAGGCGCAGGAGCGCGCCGGGTTGCTGGAGTCGATGACGGAGGAGGTCTCCCGCCTGGTGCTGCAGACCAACGTCGACCAGAACAGGCTGCTGCGCAACGACTCCCAGAAGGTCTCCGAGTGGCTGCCCAGCTTCGAGCGGCACATCCACTGGCTGGAGTCGCACGGGGACCTGGACCGGGCACTGGAGTTCCTGCCCGATGGCGCGGAACTCGAGCGGCGCCAGCAGGACGGGGCGTCCCTGACGACCCCGGAGCTGGCCGTGCTCGCGGCCTACGCCAAGACGAACCTCTCCGCCGTGCTGCTGGACTCCACACTGCCGGACGACCCCTGGTTCGACCGGACGCTGGACGCATACTTCCCGACGCAACTCCGGGAGCGGTTCGCCGACCAGATCCAGCAGCACCCGCTGCGCCGGGAGATCATCGCGACCGTGGTCGCGAACGACGTCGTCAACACCGGCGGCACCACGTTCGTGTTCCGCGCCATGGAGGAGACCGGTGCGGACGCCCCGGCCGTGGTGCACGCCTATGTCGCGATCAAGGAGATCTACGGCTTTGGGCCGTTCCTCGACGCGATCTCGGCGCTGCCGGCGTCCGTGTCCGGGGAGGCCAAGGGGCGCGTCTACCTCGACGCCCGACGCGTGCTGGACCGTGCCGTTCGCTGGTTCGTCAACCACCGCACGCGCTCCGGCGCCGGCATCAGTTCGGG
This sequence comes from Citricoccus sp. WCRC_4, assembly GCA_026645375.1. Lineage (GTDB taxonomy): Bacteria > Actinomycetota > Actinomycetes > Actinomycetales > Micrococcaceae > Citricoccus. The sequence continues at coordinate 10,626 of JAPFFX010000193.1, forward strand.
GGTGGAGTACTTCCGGGACGACGTCCAGGCACTGGCGGCGGACCTGCCGCAGATCCTCCAGGGCCAGGACGCCGAGCGCTACGAGCAGTGGCGTGACGAGGCCCTCGAGATGGGCCTGCCGGAGGACCTGTCCAGTCGACGGGCCTACCAGTTCGAGTCCTACGGGTTGCTGGACGTGGTGCACCTGGCGCGGAAGACCGGGCGTGACCCGCGCTCCGTGGCCGAGGTCTACTACCGCCTCTACGACTGGTTCGATGTCGATCCGGTGCTGAACCGCATCACCGGCCTGCCCCGTGACGGGCGGTGGCGTGCGCTGGCCCGGGCTGCGCTGCGCGACGACCTGTACGGCCTGCTGGTCAGCTTCTGCTCCGACATCCTGGACGGCAGGGGGGCCACCGTCGACGAACTCGTGTCCCAGTGGGCCGAGGACCGCTCGACCGGCCTCAAGCGGGCCGAGGGCTTCCTGGACGAGATCCGGGAGTCCGGCACCGATGACCTGGCCTCGCTGTCCGTGGCGCTGCGCCAGCTGCGCGCCGTGACGGCCCAGTAAGACTCCGATGTCCCTGCTGACCGCACCGCTCGAGGACGATCCGGACCTCCAGGACGGAGACGTCGACTGGCTGCACGCCGTGGTCGGCGACTGGCAGTTGCTGGCGGACCTGTCCTTCGGGGACCTGGTGCTCTGGTACCCGGTCGCCGGTCCGGAGGAGTCCGGCCGCGGTTTCGTCGCCCTGGCCCAGGCCCGGCCCTTCACCTCGCAGACCGCGCTGCACCGGGACATCATCGGCAGCAGGGTGCGCGCGGACCTGAGGTCCCTCGTGGACCACGCGTGGCGGACCGGTGAGCCGACGGTCACCGCGCCCTCGGCCTATGCGCCGGACAGCTCGATGCGGGTGACGGTGTGGCCCGTGGTGCGTGAGCGCAGGACCATCGGCGTGCTGACCGTGCACCAGAACCTGACCGGCCAGCGCACTCCCTCCCGGCTCGAGCTGGTCTACCGCGAGAGCGCCCATCGACTGCTGGAGATGGTGTCCCGGGGGCAGTGGCCGGATCCGGACGACCCGGTCGGTGGACCGCACCGCGGCTCGCCGCGCGTGGGGGACGGCCTGCTGATGCTGACCGCGGACGGCCGGGTGGACTTCGCCACGCCCAACGCCGTCTCGGCCTTCCGCCGGCTGGGGGAGACCGACCCCCTGGAGGGGAGGTCCCTGGCCCGGGTCGTCACCGACCTGCAGGACGAGCGCCGACCCGTGGACGAGTCCCTTCCCCTGGTCCTGACGGGGAAGGCGGCCGCCCGCGCGGAGTTGCAGGTCCGGGCGGTGAGCCTGACCCTGAGGACGGTGCCGCTGAGGGAGCAGGCCGAGCGCATCGGGGCGCTGGTCCTGCTGCGCGATGTCACGGAACTGCGCCGCCGTGAACAGCAGCTGGTGGGCAAGGACGCCACGATCCGGGAGATCCACCACCGGGTGAAGAACAACCTGCAGACCGTCGGCTCGCTGTTGCGCATGCAGTCCCGCAGGATGACCTCACCCGAGGCGAAACGCGGTCTGGAACAGGCGATGCGCCGCGTGGACACGATCGCGCTGGTGCATGAGACGCTCTCCCACGGCCTGGACGGGCAGGTGGACATGGATGCCCTGCTGGGCCGCCAGTTCCGCCTGGCCGTGGAGGTCGCCGGCGACGGCCGGCCCGTCACCACCGAGTACGCCGGCGGGTTCGGCCACCTGCCCAGCGACCTGGCCACGCCCCTGGCGCTGGTCATCAACGAGCTGGCCACCAATGCGGTGGAGCACGGCACCCGGCCCGAGGGTGGACACGTGGGCCTGTCCGCCCGGCGCTCGCACGTGCCCGCGGGGGAGCGGCTGGAGGTGCGGCTGTGGGACAGCGGCGCGTCGGACCCGCACCCCGGGCCCGACGCCGGCCCGGAGCCTCACGCGACGCCCGTCGGGGCCGGCGTCGCACCGGAACCGGGACAGGATGCCGGGCTGGGGCTGCAGATCGTCCGGACCCTGGTGGCCGGGGACCTGCGCGGGACGATCGACTGGCGCCGGCGTCCGGACGGAGGCACGGAGGTCGTGATCCTGGCCCCGGTCCCGGAACGCTGAAGCCCCGGCCTGCTGGGCAGGCCGGGGCTTCAGGCGCCGGCTCGGGGCCGGTGACCCCTCAGGGGGATGTCGTTAGGGGCTCAGGAGGCCCGTCGGGCGCGGGCGGCGCGACGCTTCAGCGCCCGGCGCTCATCCTCGCTCATGCCGCCCCAGACCCCGGAGTCCTGGCCGGACTCGATGGCCCACTGCAGGCAGGTGTCGACTACTTCGCAGGTACGGCAGACCGCCTTGGCTTCCTCGATCTGGAGCAGTGCCGGTCCAGTGTTCCCCACGGGGAAGAACAGTTCCGGGTCCTTGTCCAGGCACGCTGCCCGGCTACGCCAATCCATGCTGATCGATACTCCTCTTCTGCCGGGCACACTGCGACCCGACGCGTCCTACGTCTGTCGAAACGGACGACTGTCCGTCGGCGGGGCTGGTCGTCGCCATCGGTACGACGGCAAAGAAAAAAGGGCCGTAGCAACGACCCCCGCTGAACTCGTGAAATATCTTTTCATGTACATTGCACGTAAACAAGGGGTACGGCGGATTGGACTGCGGATATCCTGAGGTGTTGATCACAGGACGGGTCCCGACGGGGCCGACTATTCCGGCCCCTGCGCGGCACTGTCAAGGGTGGCGGGAACCATTCCCGGTCAGTGCGGGGGCGCCCCTCCACCGGCAGCGCCGAAGGCCCCGCCGGTACGGGGATGGGCAGTGGGCGGGATCAGGTCGAGGGCAGGCAGCGTCGGAAGGACGGCACGAGCACGTGAGTACGCAGAGTCGACAGG
>JAPFFX010000349.1 GCA_026645375.1 Citricoccus sp. WCRC_4
CCCGTGGCGTCCTCGAACTCACTGGAGACGCCGGGGTGCGGGGCGAAGACGGGGACGCCGGCCCGCTCACCGTTGATCTGCAGCTGGCGCACGGCGTTCGGCCGCTGCAGGTCGGCGGCGACCAGCATCGGGGTGTGGCCCTGGCCCTTGAGGTGCCGGGAGAGCTTGCCGGCCAGCGTGGTCTTGCCCGCGCCCTGCAGGCCCACCAGCATGATGACGGTCGGCGGGTTCTTGGCCAGGTGCAGCCGGCGGGTCTCGCCCCCGAGGATGTTCACCAGCTCGTCATTGACGATCTTGACGACCTGCTGGCCCGGGTTCAGGGCCTGGCTGACCTCCTCGCCGAGGGAGCGCTCCTTGATGTGGCCGATGAATTCCCGCACCACCGGGACGGCGACGTCTGCATCCAGCAGGGCCCGCCGGATCTCGCGGGCCGTGGCGTCGATGTCCGCCTCGGACAGTCGTCCCTTGCCCTTCAGGTTCTTGAAGGTGGCGGCCAGGCGGTCGGACAGGGAGTTGAACACGGCGGGGCACTTTCCTTCGGTGTGCGGTGCGGGCCCCTGGAGGACCCGCGCTTCGAATCATGCTGCGGACGGCGGCTCCCGGCGACGACGGCGGGGCGGGCCGCGACGTGCGGCCCGCCCCGTGAGCGGCTACCTCAGCGCGGCCGTGACCGCGGTGGGCGGAAACTACCGGTTTCCAAGGGTATCAACCCTTTCCCGTGCCGCGGGCGGAACGGCTCCCGGTGCCAGTGCGGTGACCGGCTCGGCGGCCTCGGCCGGGGAGTTCGCCGCATAGGCGGTGCCCATGCCGCCACCGCCGAACTCGTAGGCGATCTCGGCGTGCTGGGCCTGGTCGATGCCCAGCTCCTCGTCCTCCGGGGTGACGCGCCAGCCCATGACGGCCTTGAGCAGGGCGCCGATGACGAAGGTCACCACACCGGCGTAGACAACGGCGACCAGCACGGCCACGACCTGTGCCAGCAGCAGCGAGGCGTCGCCGCCGTAGAACAGCCCGGCCCGGCCATCCTCCATGGGCAGGCCCAGCAGGCCGATCAGGACGGTGCCGAGGATACCGGCCACCAGGTGCAGTCCGACGACGTCGAGGGAGTCGTCGAAGCCAAGCTTGTACTTCAGGCCCACGGCCAGGGCACAGGCCACGCCGGCGAGCAGGCCGATGACCACCGCGCCGACCGGGTCGACGTAGGCGCAGGCCGGGGTGATGGCCACCAGGCCGGCCACGATGCCCGAGGCGGTGCCGATCGAGGTCGCCCGGTGGCCGCGGAGGGTCTCGGTGACGGTCCAGCCGAGCATGGCCGCCGCGGGGGCCGCCAGGGTGTTGACCCAGATGAGGCCGGCCTGGGCGGCGTCGGAGGCGGCACCGCCGTTGAAGCCGAACCAGCCGAACCACAGCACGGCGGCGCCCAGCATCACGAAGGGGATGTTGTGGGGTCGGTGGCCGGGGTCGGTGCCGAAGCCCTGGCGCTTGCCCAGCAGCAGCGCCAGGACCAGGGCGGCCACGCCGGCGGAGATGTGCACCACGAGGCCTCCGGCGAAGTCGACGGCCTCACCGATCGCGCCGCCGATGGCACCGTCAGCCCCCAGCAGTCCGCCGCCCCACACCATGAAGGCCAGCGGGCAGTACACGAGGGTGACCCAGACGGGCACGAAGACGACCCAGGTGCTGAACTTGGCCCGGTCCGCGATCGCGCCGGAGATCAGGGCCACCGTGATGATGGCGAAGGTCGCGCCGAAGCCGATGCCGATCAGGTCCTCGGTGCCGACGGCGCCGTAGAGCCCGACGTCGGTGAGGGGGTTGCCGAACAGCTGGGCGACGCCCTCGCCCCCGCTCATGTTGTAGCCCCACAGCACCCAGACCACGGCGACGAGCCCGATCGAGATGAAGGACATCATCATCATGTTCAGCGAGGCCTTGGCGCGCGTCAGGCCGCCGTAGAAGAAGGCCAGGCCCGGAGTCATCAGCAGGACCAGTCCGGCGCACACCATCGTCCAGACATGGCCGGCTGTCAGTTCAATCGCTTCCACGGCACGTTCCTCTCTCACCTGTTCCGGGGCCGGGGGTGGCATCACCGGGCTTGGGTTAAAGAGTGCGGGCACCGTGTTTCACGGTGCCCGCAGCGGTGTTTCGGGTGTGTGACGAACCGGAGGATCGCGTTACCGGCTCATTTCGGCTCAGTCCTCGAGGAGCGCGTCCACGAAGCCCTCGGCCTGGAACGGCGCGAGGTCGTCCGGGCCCTCGCCGAGACCGATGAGCTTCACCGGCACGCCGAGCTGGCGCTGGATGGCCACGACGATGCCGCCCTTGGCGGTCCCGTCCAGCTTGGTCAGCACGATGCCGGTGACGTTGACGACCTCGGCGAACACCTTGGCCTGGCTCAACCCGTTCTGGCCGGTGGTCGCGTCCAGGACGAGCAGGACCTCATCCACGGTCGCCTGCTTCTCGATGACGCGCTTGATCTTGCCCAGCTCGTCCATCAGGTTGGCCTTGTTCTGCAACCGGCCCGCGGTGTCGACGATGACCACGTCGGCCTCCTGGTCGATGCCGGTCTTCACGGCGTCGAAGGCCACCGAGGCGGGATCCGCCCCGTCCTCCTCGGACCGGACGGTGTCCACGCCGACCCGCGCACCCCAGGTGGCCAGCTGTTCGGCGGCCGCGGCGCGGAAGGTGTCGGCGGCGCCGAGCACCACCTGCCGGTCCTCGGCCACCAGCACGCGGGCGATCTTGCCGACGGTGGTGGTCTTGCCGACGCCGTTGACGCCGACGACCATCATGACGGCCGGGCGGCCGTCCTTGCGGGAGGCGTCGAGGCGGCGGTCCATCGTCGGGTCCACCATCCGCACCAGTTCCTCACGCAGCATGGCCTTGACGTGCTGCGGGTCCTGGGAGCCCTCGACGGTGACGCGCTCGCGCAGCCTGTCCACCAGTTCCATGGTGGGCTCGGTGCCGAGGTCGGCCAGCAGCAGCGTCTCCTCGACCTCGTCCCAGACGTCGTCCGTGATGTTGTCCGTGGACAGCAGGGCGAGCAGCCCCTTGCCGAAGATGTTGTTGGACTTGGCCAGCCGGGCGCGGAGCCGGGCCAGGCGGCCGGCCGCGGGTGCGGGCCTCTCCAGTTCCGGTGCGGCGGGTGCCTCGGGCTCGACGACGGCCGTGCCGGCGTCCACGCGGTCCTCGTCGAGCAGCCCGGAGTCGGCCGAGGCCACGTCCCCGACGACGGTCTGGTCGGACTCCGGACGGTCCGCAACGGCCGTCGAACCGCCCCCGGCCGGGTCATTGGGGTCACGGGTGGTGGGATAGGTGCCCGCCGGCAGCCTCGGCCGCCGGTCCAGGAACAGCAGCAGGCTGATGCCGACGATGAGGATGACAGCAACGGAGATCAGAATGATGGGGTCCACCGCTCCAGTCTGTCACAGCGAGTCGTCCCGGGCGCTCGTGGGATGATGGTGCATATGGCACGCGCGACGGGGGAACGGCTCCCCATCCCCCGGGAGATCAAGGTCCTCATTGCCGCCGCCTTCATCATCGCCATCGGATTCGGGATCATCGCCCCGGTCCTGCCCCAGTACGCCCAGTCGTTCAATGCCTCCGCGACCGCGGTGTCCGCGGTGGTGTCCGCCTTCGGGCTGACCCGGCTGCTGTTCGCCCCGTTCTCCGGCCGTGCCACCAACCGGTTCGGCGAGACCCCGATGTACATGACCGGGGTGCTCATCGTGGCGGCCTCGATGTTCCTCATCGCCTTCTCCCAGGAGTATTGGCAGCTGCTGGTGTTCCGTGCCCTCGGGGGGATCGGTTCCACCCTGTTCACGGTGTCCGCGATGGCCTTCCTGGCCCGCAAGTCGCCCCCCACCATCCGCGGCCGGGTGTCCGGCGCGTATGCCTCGGCCTTCCTCATCGGCAACATCGCGGGGCCGGTGGTCGGTTCGGTGCTGGCCGTCTTCGGCTACCGGGTGCCGTTCCTGATCTACGGCACCTCCCTGGTGATCGCCGCCGGACTGGTGTTCGTGCTGTTGCGCGACTCCCGGCTCGCGGATCGCGGCAAGCCGGACACCCGACCGGCCATGCGGGTCGCCGAGGCCTGGGAGAACCACTCCTACCGGGCCGCGCTGACGTCCTTCTTCGCCAACGGCTGGGCCACCTTCGGCATCCGCAACTCCCTGACCCCCCTGCTGGCGGCCACCGCGTTCACGGGGGCGGGGTTCTGGCTGGACGGCCCGCAGATCGCCGGGGCCGCGCTGTCGCTGTTCGCCGCCGGCAACGTCGTGGCGGTGACCTTCTCCTCACGGCTCTCGGACGTGCACGGGCGCAAGCCCCTGATCATCATCGGCCTGCTCGTGGCCGCCGCCGGCACGGCCTTCATCGGCTGGATGGAGGATCCGTGGCTGTTCCTGGCGCTGTGCGTCGTCGCCGGGGCGGGCACCGGCCTGCTCAACGCACCCCAGCAGGCGGCCATCGCCGACCTCGTCGGACAGGACCGCAAGGCCGGCCCGGTGATGTCCACGGCCCAGATGGCCTCCGACCTCGGGGCGATCTCGGGTCCGTTGCTGGCCGGGCTGGTCGTGGACGCCGCCGGTTTCGGCTGGGCGTTCGCCCTGACCGGGGGCATCCTGGCGGTCGGTGCGATCGCCTGGGCCTTCGCCCCGGAGACCAACCTGCCCATTGCCCCGGGCGGACCGCGCACCGGCGCCCTGCCGACGGTCAGTCCCCCGGCGACGTCCGGGCGGCCTCCAGACGCTGGCTGATGACGGTGCTCACGCCGTCGCCCCGCATCGAGACGCCGTAGAGGGCGTCGGCGACCTCCATGGTCCGCTTCTGGTGGGTGATGATGATCAGCTGGCTGTCCTGTTGGAGTTCCCGGAAGATCTCCAGCAGTCGCCCGAGGTTGGTGTCGTCGAGCGCGGCCTCCACCTCGTCCATGACGTAGAACGGGCTGGGCCGGGCCTTGAAGATCGCCACCAGCATCGCGACGGCGGCCAGGGAGCGTTCCCCGCCCGAGAGCAGGGAGAGCCGCTTGACCCTCTTGCCGGCCGGGCGGGCCTCGACCTCGACGCCGGACTCCAGCAGGTTCTCCGGGTCCGTGAGGAAGAGCCGTCCCTCGCCGCCGGGGAACAGGGTGCCGAAGACGTGCTGGAACTGGGCGGCCGTGTCCTCGAAGGCCGAGCGGAAGACCCGCAGCACGGTGTCATCCACGTCCTGGATGATCTTCAGCAGGTCCCGACGGCTGGCGTCGAGGTCCGCCAGCTGGCCGGTCAGGAACCGGTGCCGTTCCTCCACGGCCGCGAATTCCTCCAGGGCCAGCGGGTTGACCCGGCCGAGGGCCGCCAGTTCGCGCTCGGCCCGGCGCAACCGTCTCTGCTGCTCGGCTCGGTCGTACGGGACGGTCTCCTCCGCTGCGGTCGCCTCCGCGGTCTCCCCCGTCCCTGCGGTCTGTCCCGTCTCGGCCACGGTGACCGGGGCCTGCCCGTCCTCGGCGGCCTGCGTCTCCGGGCCGAGCCCGGGCGCGTCGACTGCGGTGGCAGGAGGCGCCAGCGGGACCGGCACGTGCGGTCCGTAGTGCTCGATGAGGAACTCCGGCGTCATGCCCAGGTCCTCCCGGGCGCGCTCGACGAGTTGGTCGAGGCGCAACTGGTGTTCCTGGCGGTCCATCCGCGCCGCGTGGAGGCGGTCCTTGGCCCGGGCCACGGCGGCGCGGTGCTGTTCCGCGGTCCGCTGGAGACGCTGGCGCTCGGCGGCGAGTTCCTCCCCCTGCCGGTCCAGGTCGGCCCGGTCCCGGTCGGCGCGGACGACGGCCGCCTCCAGACGCTCCAGGCCCTGGGCCAGCGCCGAGGATACCGCCGCGATGCGGGTCAGCCAGGCCAGCCGGGTCCGTTCGGCCCGTTCGTGTTCGCGGTGGGCCAGGGTGGAGGCCGACACCTGCCGGCGGGCCTGTTCGGCCCGGGACGATGCCTGGGCGTGGAGCGTCTCGGCGGCACGCAGGGCCAGCCGGGCCTCCGTCTCACGGTGCCGGGACTGTCCGGCACGGTGTTCCGCGGCGTCCCGGGCGGCCGGATCGGGCTCGGCGGACGGCTGCCCCGGCGGCCCGGTCAGCTCCGCACCGGGCGGTGCCGGGTCCGCTGCCCCGCTGGCACCGGCGGCGTCCCGGTTCCTCGCGTCCGGGTCCCCGGCCTGGGCTGCGGCCGTCGCCCGGGCCCGTTCCTCG
>JAPFFX010000390.1 GCA_026645375.1 Citricoccus sp. WCRC_4
TGCGTGCTGTCCACGCTGGCCAGGCACAACCGGTCCCCGCCCCGCCGCACCCACAACTGGGACGTCTCGCCGGTCCGGTCGCGGAGCTCGGTGAGGATCGGCAGCGCGGCGTTCTCGAGCGCGGACCGGACGAACCTGCCGCCGCGACGGAACCGGCCATCCGGGTCACGGCGGAGGAACTCGAGATCCGCCATGGACAGGGCGAGACGGTGCACCGTGGACACGGACAGCTCGGTGCGACGGGCGATGTCGCTCGCGGAGGCCGGTCCGGTCTCGACCGCGTCGAGGATGGCGGCCACCCGCTCCAGCATGCGGTTGCCGCCACCCTCACGTTCGCTCATGCACCCATCCTAGAGAGCGGGGCAGGACCCTTCTGCCGGCAACTCCAGCTCCCCTGCAGCCCCCACACTCCCCGGCAGCCCAGGGTGGCTCAGTCCACCGGCAGCGGCCGCGGCGCGGGCTGCGCGCCGGCCATGGACTCCGCCATGTACTCGGCCACCACGTTGCGAGAGATCGGCAGGTCCAGCACGAACACGCCCTCGGCGCCCCGGGCCACCCAGTCCCTCAGGGCATCCAGGTCGGCCAGGCTGCGGGCCTTGACGCCCTCGGCCCCGAAGGCGCGCCCGACGGCGGCGAAGTCCACCTCCTCGATGAGCATCGCCTCCTCGTCCAGGCCCCGGACGGCGTACTGGTGCAGTTCGGCCCCGTAGGCGGCGTCGTTGAACACCACCACCACGCCGGAGCGGGCCTGGCGCACGAAGCTCTCGAGGTCGGCCAGGGCCATCAGCCCGCCGCCGTCGCCGGTGACCAGCACGGTGGTCTGCTCGGGGCGGGCCGCGGCCGCGCCGACGGCGGAGGGGAAGCCCAGGCCGATGGACTGGAAGGCGGTGCCGACGAACATGTGGGCGCGCGGGTCCGGCACGGAACAGGTCAGCGGGATCCAGCCGATGAAGTGGCCGCCGTCCTGCACGAAGGTCCGCTGGGCGGGCAGGATCTCCTCCAGTGCGAGCGCCATGGTCCGCGGGTTGAGCCGGCCGTCCTCGGCCAGGCCGTCCTCCGCGTTGCCGTCAGGCCGCTCCGTCTCCAGCCGCGGGGCCGCCGGGACCGGCTGGCGGGCGCTCCAGCCGCCGTCGGGACGGCCGTTCTGCTGCGGCGTGGCGCCCAGCCCCTCGGCCAGGGCCCGCAGCGCGACGCCGGCGTCGGCCAGCATGAACCGGTCGGCGCGCTCGTGCCGGTTCTGCTCCCGCGCGTCGACCTGCAGGACCGTCGCCGCGGCGCCGACCAGCGTGCCGTAGCGCATCTGGAACGGGTTCATCCCGGCGCCCACCACGAGCACGGCGTCGGCCTGCCGCATGATCTCCACGCGCTCCAGGCGCCCGAAGCCACCGGCGATGCCCAGGTCGCCCACGGGGCCGGCGACGTTGCGGGCCATCACCGAGGTGGCGATGAGGGCGCCCAGTGAGTCGGCCAGGCGGCGCAGGGCCTCCGGGGCGCCGGGCGAGTCGACGACGCCGCGCCCGGCAATGATCAGCGGTCGCTCGGCCTGGCGCAGCACGGACCGGAACGATTCCAGCTCCGCCTCCGTCGGGGCGGGCAGCGCGGCGGCCACGGTGGACGTGACGGCCGGTTCGCGGGCGGGTTCCCCGGCAGCCCGCACGGGTGCCTCGACCAGGTCGTAGGGGATCGCGACGATGATCGGCCGGGACTCGGCGCGGGCGCGGGCATAGGCGTTCCGCACCTGGGGGGCGGGGTCGTAGGCATCCAGCCGGACGGTCTCGACGCCGGCCGCGGCGGCCATGCCGACCTGGTCCACGTCGAAGAAGCGGGGTCCGCTCGTGGGCACGTCCCCGACGATCAGTACCAGCGGGATGCGGGCCAGGGCGGCCTCCGACAGGGCGGTCAGGGTGTTGGTGAAGCCGGCCCCGTAGGTGACCGTGGCGGTGGCGAGCCGTCCCGACGCGCGGAAGGCGGCGTCCGCGGCCGCGACGGCACCCGCCTCGTGCCGGACGGTGACGAAGGGGAAGCCCGTGCTGGTCAGCTCGCTGATCAGGTGGGCGTTGCCGTTGCCCATCAGTCCGAACAGGAGGGTGTCCTGTTCGCGGACGACCCGCGCGACGGCCTGGGGGACGGCGGGGACGCCTGTCCCCGGGGCGGTGGCACGGTCGCGGCTGGTGACCTCGCGTGCAGGGTGGTCAGCGGCGGGGCGGGTGTCGGCGACGGTGGTCATGGCGGCATTCCTTGTCTCGGGTCGTCAGGACTCTCGAGAAGGAGTGTGACCTGCCATCCAGGGCTGTGCAATCAGTTGGCCGACGGCTGACCAGTCTGTGCAATCTGACCGGTCCGTTGCCGATGGAGATGGACAGTCTGCCCACTCATTCGCCGGACGCTGCGACCGCGTGCAGGAGCGGGAGGGTCCGCCCCTGCGCGTGGGTGCGCAGCGCCAGCGCGGAGGAGGTCCGTGCGACGCCGGGCACCTGGGAGATCCGGTCCAGCACGTCCTGCAGGTCCTGGCCGTTCCGGGCCACCACGCGCAGGTGCAGGTCGTGGTCGCCGGTGACCGTGTAGAGGTCGGTGACCTCGGGGATGGCGGAGAGGATCGCCTCGGTGACCGGCTCGTGGCCGACGTGCTGGTTGATGTCCACGGAGCAGAACGCCACGAGGTCGTAACCGAAGCCCGCCGGGTCCACCTGGGGGACGATCGCGCTGATCACCCCGGCCGCCTGGAGCCGCGCCAACCGGCTGGTGACCGTCCCGCGGGCCACGCCGAGGCGCCGCGCGCACTCGAGCACGGGAAGCTGCGGCGAGTCGGTCAGCAACTGGATGAGCCGGGCGTCGAGGGCATCGGGGCGCATGCCCTCATCCTGCCACCGCCCACCGACAGGATCAGGCCGAGTGGCGCCGGGGCGGGGGGACCCGTGCGCAGGCGGGCAACGCCCTACCCTTGGTCCATGCGTCCGGACAGCCCACCCGTCGAATCGGCCGACCGCGTGCTGCGGCTGCTGGACATGTTGCGCAGCAGCGGGTCGGTCTCCGTGTCCGAGGCAGCCGGGCACCTCGGCGTGGCCCCCTCCACCGCGCACCGCCTGCTGAACACGCTGACCTTCCGGGAGTACGCCGTCCAGGACCACCTGCGCCGCTACCGGATCGGCCCGGCGTTCTGGAAGGACCGGGAACGCTCTCCCGCCCTCAGCGGCCTGCGCCTGGCGGCCCGGCCCGCGCTCGAGTACGCGCGCGACCAGACCGGGGAGACCGTGCAGGTCATGGTGCTGCGCGGCGGGGACATCCAGTTCCTGGACGGCCTCGAATCGCCGCACGTGCTGCGGGTGGCGATGCGTCGCGGGGACACCATGCCCGCCTTCACCTCCGCCGGCGGCAAGGCCCTGCTCTCACGGCTGCCCAACCAGGAGCTCGAGGAGCTCTACCGGTCAGGGGTCCCGGACTGGCCCACCGCGAAGATCCACTCCCTGTCCACCCTGAAGCGCCGCATGACCCGGATCCGGCACGACGGCTACGCCACGAACGTGGAGGAGACCGAGCAGGGGGTGGTGGGCGTCGGCATCGCGGTGGTGAACTACATCGGCCGCCCGCTGGCCGGGCTCACGACGGCGACCCCCTCCATCCGCTTCAACCGCACCGACGTGCCCCGGCACGTCGAGGTGCTGCGCGCCGCGGCCGCCCGCCTGGAGGCACGGCTGGCCCGCAGTCCCGGCCCCGAGACCTCGGAGTAGCCGGCCGGCCCGGAGCGGACACCTCGACCGTCAGGCCGACCTTCGCGCCGCCGCTACCCCTCGGGTGTGCAGCTGACAGGGGCGCCTCAGGTCCGTGGCGCGGCTGGGGCCGGGCGGTGGGTCTCGTACATGCGCACGGCCACCACCAGGGCTGAGGCGGCGCTGATGCCGGCGGCGGCCCAGACGGCGGCGTGCAGGCCCATCAGGT
>JAPFFX010000407.1 GCA_026645375.1 Citricoccus sp. WCRC_4
CCGGTCCGCGCCCACCCCTCCGGCGTGCGCGGCCGGGTCGGTGACGGGACCGGCCGTGGTGAGCTCCGGCGTCGTGCCCCGTCCCGGGTAGCCGGTGAACGGGGCGGGGGTGACCGCGGGGATGCTGAGCTCAGACATGCTTGCGCCTCCTGACGAGCAGGCCGATGAAGACGACGGCGCCGACCACGCCGAGGATGAGGGAGACCGGGACCTCGAAGGGCATGATGATGGTCCGGCCGATGATGTCGCAGACCGTGACCACCCAGATGCCCACGAGGCAGACCCAGGGCAGGTTGGTGCGCAGGTTGTCCCCGCGGAACAGGGAGACCACGTTGGGCACGATCAGGCCCAGGAACGGCAGGGCGCCGATCACCACGGTGACCACTCCGGTGACGATCGCGATCATCGAGACGCCGGTCAGCAGCACCACGTTGTAGTTGAGACCGACGTTGGTGGCGACGTCCCGGCCGAGGCCGGCGACCGTGAACCGATCGGCGAGGACGAAGACGAGGACGGCCACGGCCAGCACGATGAACAGCAGCTCGTACCGGCCCCGCACGACGCCGGTGAAGCTGCCGGCGAACCAGATGCCCAGTTGCTGGAGCATCTCGGTCTGCAGCGCCACGTAGGTGGACAGGGCGCCGACGACGGCGCCGAGCATGATGCCGATGATCGGCACGATCAGCGAGGACTTCAGCGTCACCCGCTGCAGGAACAGGAAGAAGACCACCGTGCCCACGAACGCGAACAGGATGGCGCCGACCATCCGGTCCATGATGGTCGCGTTGGGGATCACGATCATCGTCAGCAGCAGCCCCAGCCCGGCCCACTCGGTGGTGCCGGTGGTGGTGGGTTCCACGAAGCGGTTCTGGGTCATGAGCTGCATGACGAGGCCGGACATGGCCATCGCGGCACCGGCCAGGACCAGGGCGATGGTCCGGGGCACGCGCGTGATGAAGAACATCTCCCAGCCGCCGTCCGCGGTGGTGATGTCGTAGACCCCCACGAACAGGGAGACGAGGACCAACCCCAGCGTCAGGACGATGCCGATGAGCAGGGGCCAGGCGGTGCGCCAGCGGCCGTCCAGGGGACGGGCGCCCTCCTCGGACGGCCCCTCGGCGCCGCCGGGGTTGGCGGTCTGGTAGTCCGCCCCCAGGGGCGCCGGCTGGGCCTCGGGATCCGGATGCTCGTAGGCAGTGGTCACGGTTCGTCCTGTCCACGGGGCCCGGCGCACACCGGTGTCCCCAGATCGTGGCACAGCCCGGATGCGCCGAACCGGCAGGGCGAGACCTGCCGGACGCGTCCGGGCCGTGCTGCGGGTGAGGCCCCACCGCCGAGCGCCCCGCGGTATCCCCGGGGGGCGCTCGAACCGGTGGGACCGGTCACCACGCGGTGGTTACTTGCCCTCGAAGGCGTCCGCGAGGTCGGTGAGGAACGTGGTGTAGTTCTGGATGTCCTCGACCACGTAGAAGTTCTCCGGCAGGTAGACGATGTTGCCCTCCTTGACGGCGGTCACGTCCTTGAGCGCCTCGGAGCCCTCGATGAGCTCGGCGGCCGGGGTGAACTTCTCGCCGTTGCGGCCGGCGGTGGCGGCGTCGCGGTCCATGACGATCAGCCAGTCCGGGTTGGCCTCGGCGATGGCCTCGACCGAGATGTCGTCACCCTGGTGGTTCGTGGAGCCTTCGCGGTCCAGGGCGGGCTTGAGGTCGAGCATGTCGAACACCGGGCCGATGGCGCGGCCGGTGGACGGGGCGGCGTAGGAGAGGTCACCGCCGGAGGCGATCAGCCCGACGACGGTCTCGTCGGCGGGGTAGGCCTCCTTGGCGCGCTCGATGGAGGCGTCGAAGTCGGAGATGAGGGCCTCGGCCTCGGCCTGCTGGCCGAAGACGTCCCCGAGCAGGGTGGTCAGGCGGCGCAGCTCCTCGTCGAGCGGCTTGCCCTCCGTGACGTTGGTGTCCACCAGGGCGGCGTCCTCGGGGATCAGCCCGGCGATGTCGCCCTTGAGGTCGCTGAAGCGCTGGCCGTTCAGGACCAGGTCGGGCTCGGCCTCGACGAAGCCCTCCATGTTGGGCTCGCGGTGGCTGCCCAGGTCGATGATGCCCTCGGCGGTGGGGTAGGAGAGGACGTCCTTGTCCATCAGCGGGATGGGGCCGGCGGTGAGCTCGACGCCCCAGTCGTCCAGCGTGCGGAAGATCCGGTTGTCGGTGGCCACGATGCTCTCGGCGGGCATCTGGACCGTCACCGCGTCACCGGCCATGTCGGTGACCTCCTTCGGACCGGCCTCGGCCGAGGCCGACGAGGACGCCGAGGCAGGGGCCGGGGCGGAGGACTCGGTCGAGCCGGCGGTGGCGCCTCCACAGGCGGTCAGCGCGAACGCCGCGGTCGAGACGAGGGCAACCAGCCCGAGGCGGCGGTTCTTGATCTTCATGCGTAGGTTCTCCTAGGGAAGTCAGGCGGCCTCGCTGCCACCCGGTCCTGCTTTGGTAAGGCTTACCTTAGACGAATAGATCACTCGGACAGGCCGTTATTCCCAAATGTGTCACGGATCATAGGCGCGC
>JAPFFX010000429.1 GCA_026645375.1 Citricoccus sp. WCRC_4
TTCGATACCTTGGGAGCATCACCATTCGCTCCCGGCGTCCAGGAGGTCCGGGACCCGCTGTAGGGCCGGGTTGGCACTGCGCTGGTTCCAGATGAGGTGCAACTGGACGGTGCCCCGGGCCTGTGCGGTGAGGTCGAGGTACTGGACGCCGTCGACGCCCAGCAGCCTGGCACTGGCGGGTACGAAGGCCACCCCCCGCCCGGCCCGCACCAGGGCCACCATCGTGGTGATCTGCCCGACCGTGTGCACGACCTGCCCGTGGTCGACGGGGAACAGTCGGACGATGAGGTCATAGAAGTAGCGCGCGGTCAGGGGTGAATGCATGATCAGCGGGACGCCGCGGAGCTCCTCCTCGCCGATGCCGCCCCGGATCTCCCCCAGCGGGTGACCGGAGGGAACGGCCAGGACGAGGTCCTCCGCCAGCAACAGGTGCGACTCGAAGGCCTCACCGTCGAACGGCGGCCGGGCCAGCCCGAGGTCCAGGGATCCCTCCAGCAGCGCTGCGGCCTGTTGGCGGCTGACGAGTTCCGACAGCTCGAGCGTGATCCTCGGCAGTGCCTCCGAGATCGAGGTCAGCAACTCCCCCAGCACGCCGAAGCCGGCGGCAGCCGTGAAGCCGATGCGGACGACACCCTCCTGGCCGGACGCGATGGAGCGCGCGGCCACCGGGGCCCGGTCCGCGGCGGCCAGCAGTTCGCGGGACTCGGCCAGGAAGGCCTGGCCCGCGGCGGTGAGCTCCACGTTGCGATGGTCCCGGTTCAGGAGGGTCACCTGCAGCGAGCGCTCCAGCTTCTGGATCTGCCGGCTCAAGGGGGGCTGGGTCATCTGCAGGCGCTCCGCAGCACGGCCGAAGTGGAGTTCCTCCGCCACGGCCACGAAACACCGGATCTGGTCGAGCGTGAACATGATGCCTTTCGAGTATCACAACATGCATGATGGGGCTTGGACATGCATCCTACGGACTTCATAGGCTCCTTGAGCGACCGGATCGTGAGCCACTTCACACCGCGTTCAGCGGTGGTCCGGAGTCCCCACCGGACCCGCGCCGATCCGTAGCATCGACATTCCGAGCCTCTAGGAGCGAACTGCCATGACGTTCTTCACCACTCGCCGCACAGTACTTTCCGTGGCAGCCGCCGCAGCACTGCTCTCCGTGACCGCCTGCGGCGGGAACGTCGGCGGCGGCGTCGCCGACGCAGCCGATTTCCCCAGCGGCCCCGTCAACATCACCGTGGGCCAGGCTCCCGGCGGTTCCACCGACCTGATCGCCCGCGCGGTGGGCGAGGGCATGTCCGATAACCTCGGCCAGCCGGTCACCGTGGTGAACCAGCCCGGGGCCAACGGGGCGGTGGCCACCAAGGAGGTGGCAGGCAAGGCGGCAGACGGTCATGAGCTCGTGCTGCTCAACGCCTCCCTGATCACGATCACCCCGCTCGCGGTCTCCGAGAACGAGGCGGTCACCCTGGACGACCTCGACGTCATCAAGGGCCTGTCCCAGGACGACTACGTGCTCGTGGCCTCCGCGAAGTCCGGCTTCGAGAACCTCGAGGACATCCAGGCCACCGGGAACCTGACCTACGGCACCACCGGCGTGGGCACCGGTTCCCAGTTGGCCCAGGCCGTCCTCTTCGCCGAGGCAGGCATCGACGGCACGGCGGTTCCCTTCGATTCGGGCTCCCCGGCGCTCACCGCCGTCATGGGCGACCAGGTCCAGGTGGCCACGGTCCAGCTCGGGGAGGCCAAGCCGCAGATCGACGCCGGCTCCGTCACCCCGATCATGACCTTCTCGGCCGAGCGCAACGAGTTCCTGCCGGACACCCCGACCGCCACCGAGTCCGGGTACGACATCCCGGTGTCCCAGTACCGTGCCCTCGCCGCACCGAAGGGACTGCCCGAGGAGGTCAAGACCCGCCTGGCGGAGTCCGCGGACGCCGCCCTGGCCACTGACGCCTACCAGTCCTTCAACCAGGACAACCTGCTGACCCCGCACGAGATCTCGGGCGAAGAGGTCACGGAGGAGTGGAACTCCCTGCGTGATCGCTATGCCGAGCTCGTCGAAGAGCACGACATCTCGCTGACCGGGAACTGATTCCCCTGGCCACGGCAACAGATCGGATCGATCCCATGCCCATTCCCGCCCGCGAGCACCAGGACGGTCCCGTCGAGACCGCCGACGCCCCTGAACCAGTGGACGCGCAGACACCGGAGGAACTGGTCGCCCAGTGGGAGGCCGAGGCCCCACCGCAGGCAGGCCCGGTCGCCAACCTGGCGGCCAGCCTGGTAGTCCTGGCCATCGGCATCGGCGGCATCGTCCTCTCGGTGGGACTCGGAGTCGGCACCGCGTCCTCGCCCGGCCCGGGGACCTGGCCGCTCGCCGTGAGCGTGCTGGTCACGGTGCTGGCGCTGGCCCAAGCCGTGATCGGCCGTCACGGAGGCCAGGGAGGCGAGAAGTTCACCCGGTACTCGTGGATCACCCTCATCGGCTTCCTGACCCTCGTCGCCATGGTGGTGCTGATCCCCCTCGTCGGCTTCGAGATCCCGGCCCTCGCGCTGTGCATCGTGTGGATGAGGTTCCTGGGCGGTGAGGGCTGGCGGTCGACCATCGTCTACTCCCTGCTCATCGTCGCGGCGTTCTACGCCATCTTCATCGCGGCCCTGGGAACCTCCATCCCCCACCTGATCTGACCCCGACGAACCGCGAAGGACCACCCCCGTGGAATTCCTCCAACCAGTCCTGGACGGCTTCGGCGTCGTCCTCGAACCCACCAATCTGCTTTACTGCCTGCTCGGTGTCACCATCGGCATGCTCATCGGCGTGCTGCCCGGCCTCGGTCCCGCGGCCACGATCGCCATCCTGCTGCCGCTGACCTACGGCGTCGAACCGGTCACCGCCATCATCATGCTGGCGGGCATCTTCTACGGCGCCCAGTACGGCGGCACCATCACCTCCGTGCTGCTGCGCCTGCCCGGTGAGGCCAGCGCGGTGGTGACCGTCTTCGACGGCTACCAGTTGGCCAAGCAGGGCAAGGCCGGCACGGCGCTGGGCATCGCCGCCATCGGCTCCTTCGTCGGCGGCACCGTGGCCATCATCGGCCTGACGTTCCTGGCACCGCTCGTGGCCGGCTTCGCCCTGGACTTCGGCCCCCCGGAGTACGCAGCCCTGGCCCTGCTGGGCATCCTGCTGGTGGCCACCATCAGCAACGGCCCCAAGGTCAAGGCACTCATCGCCGCCGCCGTCGGACTGCTCCTGGCCACGGTCGGCCGGGACGCCTTCACCGGCGCGGAGCGCTTCACCTTCGGCAACCTGTCCCTGGCGGACGGGATCGACTTCGTCCCCGTGGCCATGGGCCTGTTCGGCGTCGGGGAGATCCTGTACAACCTGGAGGAACGCCACCGGGCCGTCAAGGCCCCCACCACCGTCAAGAACGTCTGGCCCTCGCGCCAGGACCTGAAGACCTCCGCCCCGGCCATCGGTCGCGGATCGGTGCTCGGCTTCTTCCTCGGCATCCTGCCCGGCGGCGGTGCGACCATCGCCTCCCTGGCCGGCTATGCGGTGGAGAAGAAGGTCGCCAAGGATCCCTCGCGGTTCGGCAAGGGCGCCGTCGAGGGCGTGGCCGGCCCGGAGACCGCCAACAACGCGGCCGCCACCAGCTCGTTCATCCCCCTGCTGACGCTCGGCATCCCGGCCAACGCCACCATGGCCATCATCTTCGGCGCCCTGCTCATCCAGGGTGTCACGCCCGGACCGGAACTTATCACCGCCCACCCGGACCTGTTCTGGGGCGTGGTGAACTCCAGGTACATCGGCAACCTCCTGCTGCTGATCATGGCCATCCCCCTGATCGGCGTCTTCGTGCGGATCCTGAGGGTTCGCGCCGCCATCCTGGCACCGATCACGGCCCTGATCACCCTGTTGGGCGCCTACACGATCCGGAACTCCATGTTCGACGTGCTGCTCGTGGTCGTCTTCGGTGCGGTCGGCTACCTCAAGAAGAAGATCGGGTTCGAACCCGGGCCCCTCGTCCTCGCCTTCGTCCTGGGTGCCCTGCTCGAGTCCAGCCTGCGCCGCTCCCTGCTCGTGCTGGACGGCAACCTGCTCGGCATGATGGGCCGCCCGATCTCGGCCACCCTGGTGATCCTGTTCGTGGCCGTGGCCGTCTTCCCCCTGATCAAGTCCTTCCTCGACCGCCGCACGCAGCATGCCGTGGTGGACGAGGCCCTGAGGAGCGGGCCCCGGCCCGGCGCCGCGTCCGGCACTCCGTCCGATACCCACACGAAGGAGAACGCATGAGCATCCTGGTCGGATACGTCCCCACCCCCGTGGGCGAAGCGGCCATGGCCGCCGCCATCCAGGAGGCCACCCTCCGGGACGTGGAGCTGTTGATCGTCAATTCCCAGCGAGAGGGAGTGCTGGCCGATCCGTCGGCGGCCTCCGACTCCGACATCGAGCGCGTCACCGACGCCGCACAGGATGCCGGCGTGAACGCCACGGTGCTCCGTCCCACCCACCGGGACGACCTGACCGATGCGATCCTCGACCTGGCCCAGGAACACGAGGTCGACCTGATCGTCATCGGCCTGCGACGGCGCACCCAGGTCGGCAAGTTCATCATGGGATCGCATGCACAGCGGATCCTGCTCCAGGCCGACCGGCCCGTGCTGGCGGTGAAGGAGGACTCCGCCTGACCGTGACTGCCTCAGCCCGTGACCCGGCCCGTCGATTCCTCCAGGAACCGGCGGGCCGAGTTGCGTAGGTGGCTGCGCATCGCGGCGGCAGCGGCCAGGGCGTCCCCGGCCACGACGGCGGCCGCGACGGCTGCGTGTTCGGCCGCCACCACGGCGGAGCGCCGGTCGGCGTCGGCCTCCTCACCAGACTGGTCCAGGCGGGCGCGGGGCATGGCGATCATGGCCGGCCCGAGGACGTCCAGGGCCTCCAGCAGCAGGGGGTTGCCGGAGGCCTCGGCGACCGAGCGGTGGAAGGCGAAGTCGAGTCCGAGCAGTTCTGCGGGCTGGGCGGGAATCTCGGCGCGGGCCCGCTCGGCGAAGTCCCGCTCCGCGCGGGTCACGGCGTCGGCGGACGCATCGCTGCGGCGCGTGGCGGCCAGCGCCGCCGCCTCGGACTCGATGGCCACCCGGTAGTCGATGAGGTCCAGGCGCTCGGTGACGGACGAGGCCGGGACCTCATGGGGCACCGACATCCCCGCGCCCAGGCCGGACGGCGGGGTCAACGCGAAACTGCCGCTGCCGCGCCGGGTGTGGACCAGCCCCTCGGCCTGCAACCGTGTCATGGCCTCCCGCACCACCGTCCGGCTGACCCCGTGCTCGGCCACCAGCTGGTTCTCGCTGGGCAGCTTGTGGCCCGGGGCCAGCTCGCCGTTGACGATGCGCCGGCGCAGGTGGTCCACGAGGGCCTCGGTGCGCGAGATGCCGGTGCGGGGCACTGTGGGATCCATGGACACATTCTGGCAGGCACCGCCGGGCCGGCCGGCCCGGCGGTGTGTCCCGGTCACTCAGGCGCGGCCGAACTCCGCGGTCTCGAGGGTCCAGGCGCGGGCCTGGTCGCTGAAGGTCACGCCGAGTCCGGGGCGCTGCGGCAGGAGCATGCGGCCGTCCTTGGTCTCCAGGCGCTCGTTGAAGAGCGGGTCGAGCCAGTCGAAGTGCTCCACCCACGGCTCACGCGGATACGTGGCCGCCAGGTGGAGGTGGATCTCCATCGCGAAGTGCGGGGCGAGGTCGAGTCCGGCCTGGTCGGCCAGGGTCGCGAGCCGCTGGAACTGGGTGATGCCGCCGACGCGCGGTGCGTCCGGCTGGATGATGTCACAGGCCCGCGCCGCGATGAGGCGTTCGTGCTCGGCCACGGAGGCGAGCATCTCACCGGTGGCGATCGGGGTGTCCAGCGCTGCGGCGAGGTCGGCGTGGCCCTGCACGTCGTAGGCGTCGAGGGGCTCCTCGATCCAGACCAGGTCGAACTCCTCCAGGCGGCGCCCCATCCGCAGGGCGGTGGCGCGGTCCCACTGCTGGTTGGCGTCCACCATGAGCGGTACGTCCGGGCCGATGTGCTCCCGGACGGCGGCCACCCGGCGCAGGTCCTCCGCGGAGTCCGGCAGGCCGACTTTGATCTTGATGCCGCCGATGCCCTCTTCGAGGGACTGGCTGGCGCGGTCCTTGACCTCCTCGAGGGATGCGTTGAGGAAGCCGCCGGAGGTGTTGTAGGTCCGCACCGAGTCCCGGTAGGCGCCAAGCAGCTTCGCCAGCGGAAGCCCCGCGCGCTTGGCCTTCAGGTCATACAGGGCGATGTCCAGTGCAGCGAGCGC
>JAPFFX010000012.1 GCA_026645375.1 Citricoccus sp. WCRC_4
CCACGACCTCCCGGTCCTCGAGCGCACCGAGCCAGCGCATCAGCGAGGACATCACCGCCAGTTTCGCCGCGTGGTCGCCGAGCGGGTCGTTGAGGAGGATCCGCACCGCACGCAGCCAGCCCCCGGTCCGGGAGTGGACCTGCAGCGGCGTCAGCGGCCTGGGCGAGTGGCCGTTGGTGGCCGCACGCCGGGCCAGCTGGGCAGAGGCCTGGCCCCTCAGTGGGACCTGGACCGGCACGCCGGCCGGCTGGCGCGCCGGATCGCGCGCACCGTAGGCCTCGATCTCGCCCACGGTCAGCAGCACGTCGTCCGGCCCCGCCAGTCGCGTGGGGAAGGCGGCCGCGAGCGCGGCCACGGGCACCTCATGCCCCCCGACGACGGCGACCCGGCCGCCGTCGGGATCGTCCAGGAGGGAGCCGACCCGGTCGATGAACGCCTGCACCTCCCCGCCCGACTGCTCCCAGGAGAAGATGCGCCTGCGCACCTCCGGGCCGTACAGCTCCCCCAGCGGGCCCTGTGCGGCACCCGGTGCCGGACCCGTCTCCTGAGCGGGACCGCCGCCCGGCCGCGCAACCGGGCGGCCGTCGTCGGGCTGTCCGGCGGTGGGCGTGAGGGCGGACGCGGGGGCTGAGGCGGCGGTGGGCGTGAGGGCGGACGCGGGGGTTGAGGCGGCGGTGGGCGCTGGGGTGGGTGCGGTGGCGGACGCCGGGGCGGGCCCGTGCGCGGCGACCCAGCCGGCGGCCAACCAGGGGGCACCGGTGCCCATCGGGGCACGGACGATGAGCAACCGCTCCTCGCCGGAGGGCGTCCTGAGGAACCGGTTGAGGGCCGGGTGGGAGGCTCCGGGGTCTTCGAAGAGAGTGGTCGGCGTCATCGGCTCGGGTCCGGGATCAGTCATTCCGCTGGCGGATCAGGGCTAGTGGCACGGGGAAAGACCAGCGTGCCACAGGGGTGCGGCGAATGTCCCGGGGCGGTCGGCCTGCTGGGTCGGCGTATCCGGCGAATCCAGCGCAGCCCGGCCAGATGCCCGGGCCTGTTTTCGGATAGGTCGAGTCGACCCCCATGAGATTCCCCCTCCACGTAGGTGTTCGCATCGTACGCCGGACCGGGGACGAAGTAACACGGCATACGTCATGTCGGTGTTCCCGGCCTGGTCGCAGGCCACCCCTGAGGCGTGGATCACTGGTTCTGTAGGCTGGTCTTCACTGTCACATCACGCCCGCCGGGCCGCCCGAGCCGTTCGGGAGTCCCGCCGGTCTCGCACCGCACCCGCCGCACCCACCACGGCGGGGAGGAGACACAGAAGGGGACATCCTTGTGAGATCCATCCAGAACAGGCCTGCCCTGGCGGTGATCGTCGCACTGGCCGCCCTGGTCTTCGGCGGCGCCTCCCTCTCGGGCGCCACCACCCTGGCGTCCGCGCCGTCGGCCGCCGCGGCGACGTCCCCGGAATCCGGCCAGACCTACACGATCGCCACGGACACCACGTTCGCCCCCTTCGAGTTCCGCGACGCCTCCGGCGAGCTGACCGGCATCGACATCGACCTGATGGAGGCGATCGCCGAGGACCAGGGCTTCGAGGTGGAATGGCGTTCCCTCGGCTTCAATGCCGCCCTGCAGGCGCTCAGCGCGGACCAGGCCGACGGCGTGATCGCCGGGATGTCCATCACGGACGAGCGCAAGGAGGTCTACGACTTCTCGGATCCGTACTTCACGGGCACGGTCACCCTGGCGGTGAACGAGGGTGACGAGGGCGAGATCTCCGACTGGGCGGACCTCGACGGCAAGCGGCTGGTGGTCAAGACCGGTTCGCTCTCCGAGGAGGTGGCCCGCGAGCGCCAGGAGCAGTACGGCTACGAGATCACGGCCCTGGACCAGACGACCACGCTCGTGGAGTCGGTGAAGTCCGGCAACGCCGACGCGCTGATGGACGACTTTCCCGTGATCGCCTACGGCATCACCCAGGGTTCGGGCCTGGTGACCGTCGGCGAGCAGGTCGAGGCCGGCGACTACGGGTTCGCGGTGAACAAGGGCCAGAACGCCGAGCTGCGCCAGATGTTCAATGACGGGCTCGCCGAGCTACGCGCCTCTGGCGAGTATGACCAGATCATGGACCGCTACCTGGCCACCGAGGACGAGGGGGGCGTGGACCAGTCCACCTTCTGGGGCCTGCTCGTCACGTCCTTCCCCGCCCTGATGATCGGCCTGCGCAACACCTTGCTGGTCACCGGCATCTCCTTCGTGCTGGCGATGGCGCTGGGTCTGCTCTTCGGGTTCATGAAGATCTCCCAGAACCCCGTCCTGCGCGGCATCTCGACCACGTTCGTGGCGATCTTCCGTGGCACCCCGATCCTCGTCTGGGCGTTCTTCTTCTACTTCGGCCTGCCCCAGCTGATCGGCACCAACGTCAACATCTGGGTGGCCGGCGTGATGACCCTGACGTTCAATGGGGCGGCGTACATCGCGGAGATCGTCCGCGGCGCCGTGCAGTCCGTGGACCCCGGCCAGATGGAGGCCTCGCGCTCCCTGGGCCTGGGCTACGGCAAGTCCATGCAGCGCGTGGTGCTGCCGCAGGCGTTCAAGATCATGACGCCGTCACTGATCAACCAGCTGGTCATCATGCTCAAGGACTCCTCGCTGCTGCTGGCCATCGGCTTCGCTGAGCTGCTCTACCAGGCGCAGCAGATCTACGCCGCGAACTTCCGGGTCACCGAGACGCTGCTGATCGTGGCGGTCATCTACTTCGTGGCCATCACCCTGCTGACCCAGCTCGCCAACTACGTGGACAGGAAGGTCAACAAATGAGCACCCAGGCCGTGGAGAGCACCGGCGGGACGGCCCCGGGCCGCAAGGTCGTGGTGGATGTCAAGGACCTCACCAAGTCCTTCGGCGAGCACGAGGTGCTCCAGGGCATCACCGGGCAGATCCACGAGGGCGAGGTGTTGTGCGTCATCGGCCCCTCCGGCTCCGGCAAGTCCACCTTCCTGCGCTGCCTGAACCGGCTCGAGGAACCCACCTCCGGCACGGTGCGGGTCGGCGAGTTCGACCTCACCGACCCGAAGGTGGACATCAACAAGGTCCGCCGCCACATCGGCATGGTGTTCCAGCAGTTCAACCTGTTCCCGCACATGACCGTGGCGGAGAACATCATGCTGGCACCCACCGAGGTCAAGAACGTCTCCAAGGCCGAGGCACGGCAGGCCGCCGAGCGGTTGCTGGACCGCGTGGGGCTGAAGGACAAGGCCGACGCGCGGCCGGCGTCGTTGTCCGGCGGCCAGAAGCAGCGCGTGGCCATCGCCCGCGCCCTGGCCATGAGCCCGCAGATCATGCTCTTCGACGAGGCGACCTCCGCCCTGGACCCCGAGATGGTGGGCGAGGTCCTGCAGGTCATCCGCGACCTGGCGGAGGAGGGCATGACCATGGTGCTGGTCACCCACGAGATGGGCTTCGCCCGCGAGGTGGCGGACCGGGTGCTGTTCATGGACCACGGGAAGATCGTGGAGGTCGGGCCGCCGGAGCAGGTCTTCGACAACCCGCAGCAGCCGCGACTGCAGGAGTTCCTGTCCAAGGTCCTCTGACCGGGC
>JAPFFX010000015.1 GCA_026645375.1 Citricoccus sp. WCRC_4
ATCCCGAGGATGGCCGGCAGGTAGTGGGCCTGTTTGGCGCTGTCCGTGGCGAAGACCCTGGTGCCCTTCGGCGCCGTCCGGGACATCGCCGGGCAGGAATCGGTGAGCAGACGCCCGCCCGCACGCTGGATGACCTCCGTATAACCGTTGCGGTCGGCGACCGCCCTCAAGGCGCGGGGAGTCATGATCCAGAGCTCGGTGCCTTCGTGCAGCGTCTTCCCGTCCAGGAGGGCCGCGATCTCGCCCAACTGCTCGAGGGACGCGTGCGGGCAACCCAGCAGCACGAAGTCGACGTCGTCGGTCTGGCCCTGGTTGTTGAGGATCTCGTACGTCTGGCGCCGCACGGCCTCGGTGAACACCACGGGTTCCGGGGCTCGGGCCGACCCGAACGCCGCCTCGAGGCTGGGGGCCTCGGGCGTCACACCGGGGAGGTGGAAGATCTCCACGCCTCCGGTGGTGGCCAAAGACGCCCCCAGGTGCTTCAGGTCCGCCTGCGTGGGCAGGCCCAGTCGCCCCGTGAGGACGGGCCGTTCCTCCTGGACCACCTCCCCGGCGAAATAGCCGAACAGGCCCCAGTCCAGGAATGAGTCGATGGACACGTCGGACCTGATCAGGTGGGTTCCCCGGCGGTTCTCGTCGAGGTGGTTGCCCCAGTAGGGAATCCGTCCGGTCAGCCCGGCGGCCCCCGTTGACGCCGTGCCCTCGCAATTGGACTTGGCCCCGATCACGGAGTTCGCGTACACCACGGCCGAGGACTCCATCCAGGCGATGTGTTCCCCGCGCACCGGGAGATTGCCGACCTGGTAGGGGGTGCAGGTCGCCAGGATGTTGATGCCCCGGTCACTGGCGAAGGCCTCCGCGTCCGCCTGGAGGTCCACCAGGTGCGGGTTGTACGGAGTGATGTTCAGTGCATCGGCGCTGAAGCCGTGCTGCAGTTGACACGTCGGAACCCGCATCCTCGGGATCTCGATGTCATCGTCGCTGTCGAGGTTGATGACGGCATAGGCCTTGTTCCATCCCCCCTCCGCGGCGATCTTCTCCTTGGCCGGGGTCGGCTGCGTGGAGGTCCCGGCGACGTTGCGCACGCTGCACAGCCTCTCGGCTCCGAGGCCCTCGCCGTACCGGATCAGCAGGTCCATGGCTGCAGCGACCGCCTCTCCTTCGCGGCCGTCGCGCATGGCCCGGTCCTCGTCAGTGAGTCGCATGGACGGCCTCCGCGGTCTGGGTCCCATCGGCTGATCCCGCGGAGGCGACGTCCGGACCGTCGGGTCCGATGTTCGCCCGGATGCGATCCCGCAACTCGGCATGATCGATCTCCGTGACGGGACTACCGTCGGCCATGTCCAGCGCATGGGCCGCGGCCTCGCCCATCGCCGCGCACGGACCCATCACGCGCACACTGGACAGTGCCGCGGCGTCTCCGTCCACGCACCGGCCGGCGGCCAGCAGGTTGACGGCGCCCCGCGGGGTGATGCTTCCCAGGGGCACGTAGTGGACGTGATCGCCGTCGAACTGCTCCCAGACATAGCCCTCGGGCTGATCGTGCAGTTCGATCGGCCAGGACGTCCGTGCGATGGAATCCCGGAACCGGACGCCCGAGCGGACCTCGTGGGCGGTGAGCTGGTGTTCTGCGGCGATCCACCGGGTCTGGCGGCGTCCGGGCAGGCCGTAGAAGCGCACGGTGGCATTGCCGAAGGCAGCCGGATGATGGTCCTTGAGGAACTGGATGACGCGGTCCGCCTGGTCCTTGCCCCGCAGCTGCGCCTCGGACGCGCTGACGGCCTCCAGCGGGGACTCGATGTGCGTCATGTTGAGCACCGCGGTGTCCCGCCCGGGGAAGAAGAACGCGAGACCGTCCTTGCGGATCAGGCCGTACTCGTCGGCGTGGTCGAACACGCTCTGCGCCAGGTCCTGTGCGCTCGGGGCAGCCTCCGGGTCGAGGCCCTCGACCCGGACCTGCTGGGAGCCCCAGATCGTGCGTTCGGGCACCCGGCACTCCAGGCCGGCCTCCCACGTCAGTGCCGCGTCACCGGAGGCGTCGATGAACGCGTCCGCGCTGACCCTGAGCAACCCGTAGCGCGTCGAGAAGGTGACCGATCGCAGGTGTCCCCCCTCGCTGTCCACGTCCAGGATCGAGGCGCCCGTCACCGGGATCACGCCGGCCTGGACGATCTCCTTCTCCATCCACCGGCCCACGGCGTGCTCGTCATAGTTGACCGTGATGGTGTGCCGGTAGTTGTACGACAGGTCGCCCGTTCGTTCCAGCGCGGGGAACATCCGGTCGAAGATCCCGTGGGTGAGCTGGCGGTACTCCGGGCCGTTCCCGTAGACACCGCAGAAGAGGCCGATGAGGGAGTTGGCGCACTGACCACCCAGCATGGGGAGGGCATCGACCAGGATGACCCGGCGGCCCAGCCCCGCCGCGGTGAGGGCCGCCGAGACGCCGGCGATCCCCGCCCCGACCACGCAGACGTCTCCCTGGAGTTCTTCCGTGGGCGTCAGTCCCCGCGGTTTCGTGATGTTGTGGATGGTGACTTCGGTGAGCTTGTGGGGCATTACGACTCCTGAGTTCGTGACTGCGCAGCGGTTGCCGACACGAGGGTGGCTCCGTGCTCCAGTGGGGTGACGGTGCGGGCGTAGACGTCCAGCCAGCCGGAGGCCTGGGGTGCAGGACGACGTCGGGATGCACGTCTCCTCTCCAGCTCCCGGTCCGGGACCAGCAGGTCGACGGACCGGGCGGGGATGTCGGCGGCGATGAGGTCGCCGTCCTGCACCAGGCCGAGGGGGCCGTCCAGGGCGCCCTCCGGCTTGACCTCGCCGACGACGATGCCCTGGTTGACGAGGCCCGAGAGCTGCCCGTCGGTCACGACCGCGACCTGACCGGTCAGCCCGGAGCCGTTGAGCGCGAACACCACGTTCGAGGCCATGCCCATTCCGGGGGTGCCCGAGGGTCCCAGGCCCCGGAGGACCAGGACGGATCCGGCGCTGACGTCTCCGGCATTGATCGCGGCGATGGCCTCTGCAGCGTCCTCGAAGACCACCGCGGGTCCCTCGAAGCGATCCTGGCGACGTTCGGTGGCGGAGAGCTTCACGATGGACCCCGCCGGGGCCAGGGTGCCGTACAGGATCTGGATGGTGGCATGCGGGGCACGCGGATCATCCAGGGGCCGGATGACCCCGGCATCCGGTGACGGGGCGTCCTGGAGGACCTCGCCCACGGTGCGTCCCTCGATGGTGACGGCCCCCAGGTCCAGCACGGGCTGCAGTTGCGTCATCACGCCCCTGCCGCCTCCTGCCGCCTCCAGGTCCTCGATGCTGTCAGGTCCGCTCGGGCGCACCGCGGTCAGGGGGCCCACGGTGTTCCCCAGTTCTGCGAACAGGCGGCTGATGTCCACGTCCACCCCGGTCTCCACCGCGATCGCCTGCAGGTGCTTGACGCTGTTGATGGAGCCGCTGACGGCCAGGACGGCCGCCACCGCATTCCGGAAGGCGCCCTCCGTCATGATCTGGCGCGGGCGCCGTTGCGCCAGCACGGCATCGACGATGGCGCGGGCGGACGCTTCCGCATTCGCCCACATCGCCGGGCTGTTGGCGGCCACCGGCGCCGCTCCCGGCAGGGTCATCCCCAGGGCCTCGGCCATGATGTGCATGGTGTTGGCGGTCCCCATGCCCGAGCAGACGCCGGGGCCCTTGATCGCCCGGTCACTGATGGTGCACAGGTCCTCCAGGGTGATGCCGCCCGTGGCGACGTGGCCGGCCTTGATGAAGACCTCCTCGATGTCCGCGACCTCACCGTTGTCCATGACACCGCACGGCTGGTACCCGCAGGGAACGATGATGGTCGGGACATCCAGCCGGCCCGCCGCCATGAGCTGGCCGGGCGTCGTCTTGTCGCAGGAGGCCAGGCAGATCATGCCGTCGAGCTGCGCGCCCTCGACCGCGGCCTCGATGTCATGGGCCAGGAGGTCGCGGCTGGACAGGACGTAACCGCCCCGTCCACCGGCCGCCATGATGAAGTCCGTGGGTGCCACGGTGCGGATCTCGAATCCCACGGCCCCGGCGTCCCGGATGACCTCGACGACCCGGTCGGCGATGGCGTCCAGGTGACTGAAGCAGGGTGAGAGCTTCGACGACGAGTTCACGACGGCGATCTTGGGTCTCGTGACGTCCTCGTCGTCCAGGCCGAGGGCCTTCCACTGGGTCCGGCGCGTCGCCCACCGGGGCGAGCCGACGGGGAAGTTGCTTCTCAGGTCCACTCAGCCCACATCCTTGCGTCCGTAGACGGACTCGTGCCACGGAATCGCCACCCTCTTGAACGAGGTGACGATGAAGTACATGATCAGGCCCACGGTGGCGAGCATGAGGATCACGGCGAACAGCGCCGGGGCATTGAGCTCGTTGAGGGTCTTGACCACCATGTACCCGAGGCCCTCGTTGCCACCGAGGTACTCCCCCACGATGGTGCCGATCACGGCCAGGACGATCGCCGTCTCCATGCCCGCGAACACGTGCGGCATCATGCTCTTGTACTCGAGGTGGCGGAAGGTCTGCCACCTGCTGGCGTTGATGCTCTGCATCACGTCCCGATGACCGCGGTCCACGGAACGCACGCCCAGCAGGACGTTCAGCATCACCGGGAAGAACGCCAGCAGGCCAGCGATGACGACCTTGGTGGTCATCCCGAAGCCGAACCAGATGACGAACAGCGGGATCAGGGCGACCTTCGGGATGACCTCGAGGGCGATGATGAGGGGCCGGACGCTGGCCTCCAGGAGCGGCAGCTTGCCCAGGATGACACCGACCAGGACCCCGGCCGCCGTTCCGGCCAGGAAGCCCAGCACGATCTCCGTCACGGTCACCCGGACGTTGGTCCACGTGGTGGGTTCTCCGAGGGTCTGGCCGAGCTGTTCGAAGACCAGCGAGGGGGGCGGGAGGATCAGCGTGGAGATGCCCAGTGCCTTCACCGTGACTTCCCACACCACGAACAGGACGATCAGCAGGGCCGGGGTGGTGATCCACGGAAGGACCTTCAACAGCTTTCTACGATTCATGGTCGCCTTCTTCGTTCAGTGAGGCATAGAGGTTTCCGACGAGTTCGTGGAAACCGGGGTCCTGCTTGATCTCGACGCCGCGGGGCCGGTCCATGGGAACGGTGACGATGTCCTTGATCCGTCCCGGGCGCGGGGTGAGGTGGACGACCCGGTCCCCCAGGGCCACGGCCTCATCGATGTCATGGGTGACGAACACGACGGTCGCCCGCGTGGCCAGGGCGATCCGCTGGATCTCCAGGTTCATCTTCTCCCGGGTCATCGCGTCCAGCGCGCCGAAGGGCTCGTCCATCAGCAGCAGCTCGGGGTTGTCACTGAGGGCACGGGCGATGGCTGCGCGCTGGCGCATGCCACCGGACAGTTCCCGGGGATAGTTCCCGAGGAAGTCGGCCAGTCCCACGAGTTCGGCCAGCTCGCGTGCCCGCGCCCGGCGTGCCGCCTTCTTCACGCCCCGCAGCCTCAGGGGCAGGGCGATGTTGTCCTCGATGTCGTACCACGGGAAGAGGTTCGAGTCCTGGAACACGACCCCGAGCTTGCGGATCACGCTCGAGTCGACGGACTCACCGTGCCAGAGGGCACGGCCCCCGATCTCGATGTCTCCGCTCGTCGGGGGCACCAGGCCGGCCATGATGCGCAGCAGGGTGGTCTTGCCACAGCCCGACCGGCCGATCAGGGAGACGAACTCCTCCTTGCGGATCTCCAGGTTGATGTCGGACAGCGCATGGGTGGCCCCACGCTCCGTCTTGTAGACCTTCTCGAGTCCGGAGATCCGGATCTCGGCGGGCGGGGCCACGATCGGGTCGACGGGGCGGGTGTCCACTGTCGGTTGCATGTGCATGGTCAAGCTCGTTCCTCCGGGTTCTCGTGGCTCATGCGGTGGGCAGGTACGAGTTGTCCAGCCATGCGGCGGGATCGGAGCCGTCCTGGATCATCCCGGCATCCACGAGCTCGGTGTATCCCTCGACCCAGTACCCCTCGTCCGAGGTCAGGAGCGGTTGGGTACCGCTGGCGGTCCACAGGTCGCGGGCCTGGCGCAGGGATTCCTTCGCGACCTCGTCCTCGTCGAGCGAACCGAAGGAGTACTTGGACCGCATGGTGGCGATGGTGTTCTCGAAGGACTCGTCGTCCACGAATTCCTGGACAGCGTCATGGATCGCGGCCATGTAGGCCTTGATCTCGTCGCCGTGCTCCTGGAGGGTCTGCGTGGTCGCCGTATAGATCTGGGAGTCGGCGCGTACCGCGTCACCCGCGTCGAAGGCCAGTGCCTCGTTCGGGAACTGCCGCTGGGTGATGATCGACTGGTCGATGCTGACCATGTAACCGGCGATGTCCCCGCGCTTGACCAGTTCGAAGGTGCCGGGGCCGAGGCCGACGACCTGACGGGGAACATCGTCCGGGTTGAGCCCCGCCTTGTGCAGCATGAGCGACAGGGACTTGTCGCTGGTGCCGCCCTCCGATGGGACCCCGATGGTCTTGCCGATGAAGTCCTCGGGCTTCTCCAGGGGGCTTGCCGTGGAGTACAGGGTGCGGATCGAGGAACCGCGGACGATGGTGCCGACGTTGACGAGGGGCTGACCGTCCGCTGCGGCCGTCATGAGGTCGATGGCACCCACGCGCGTCAGTGGCCCGACTCCGGCGATGAGGGTCTGGATCGCCTGGGGTGACCCCTTGGTGGACTGGAAGGTGACCTTCAGGCCGTGGTTCTCGAAGTGGCCGCCGGCATCGGCGAGGAGTTCAGGGGCCACCGAGAGGGTCTCCATCGGCAGGTAACTCAGGTAGGTGAACGGGTTCGCCGCCGCGCCACCGCTGGCACTGCCGCCCGCGCTGCCGCTGGCCTCACTGCCGCAACTGGTCAGGACACCTGTCATGCCGAGCGCACCCAATCCGAGCGCTCCGGCGAGAAAGCCACGTCGGTTGACCTGGGACGTGAAGGAGGGGGACTTCAGGGACATCGTTGACTCCTAGTTCGGGGGGATCACCGAACGTGACTCTGCCAACGGACCATCGGCTCGCTCTACACCGATCCCACTCAGTGAGATCTACGTCACAGGACGCCTCTCACTTCGGACGTGCCGGCTGGAGCGTCGACAGCGATCGGGTGATGGCCAGTGCGGTCGTCTGCACGGCGTGGGCCATGGTGAGTTCCTTCAGGCTGCCCAGCGGCGTGTTCACCGAGACGGCGGCGACCACCTGACCGTGGGCATCCCGGATCGGCGCTGCCACCGAGATCGCGTCCATGACCACCTGACGGTCGCTGACGGCGAACCCACGGGAGCGGGCCGAGGCCAAGGACCTGCGCAGCACCTCGGGGCTCCTGACCGTCAGGGGCGTCCGCTGCTCCAGGTCGCCCGCCAGGTACTCCTCCTGGAACTCCGGCGGAGCGTGGGCGAGCAGGATCAACCCCACCGAGGTCACGTGCAGGGGGTAGTGGCTCCCCACATAGGGACGCGCGTTCCGGGAACGCCAGTGCGACATCCGCTCGATGAAGACCGCGTGCCCCCCTTCGCGGACGGCAAGATGCACCGGGTGGCCCG
>JAPFFX010000030.1 GCA_026645375.1 Citricoccus sp. WCRC_4
CCGATCTACTCCGCTCCGAAGGCCGTCCTGGAGGGTGTCAACAAGGAGACCGCCGACAAGGCCAAGGAGCAGCTCGAGGCTGCCGGCGCCACCATCACCCTCAAGTGATGCGTGCGGCCTAGCCGCTGCTGACGCACCCGGTCCCCTCCCTCCCGCCACCGTGCGGGAGGGAGGGGACCGTGGCGTTTAAGGCCGTCTGCGAGCCTTCTCCCAGCGGACACCCAGACTGACTGCCTAAGGTAACGAAACCGTAAAGATGGTTCGGGCAGGGCGAGTAGTACTGGGGGGTGCCGACCGATGGTCGCGACAGCAGAGATGCCGCGGGTTGCGCCGCCTCAGCCGCAACCACCGCTACAGGGGGAACTGCGGACGACACCGGCCGCGGCCCGGCCCCGGCTGGCGTTGCTGGATGCGCTCCGGCTCGTCGCCGCGCTGGCAGTGGTGCTGTTCCACTGGACCGCGTGGCACCACGGGAATTGGGGCCGCCACGGTGACCCGGCCGCCGAGGCCTGGCCCTGGCTGAGCCAGTTCACCGCCGTCGGCGCGCTGGGCGTGCAGCTGTTCTTCATCATCTCCGGCTTCGTGATCCTGCTCTCGTCCTTCGGCAAGTCCCCGGCGCGGTTCATTGGCTCGCGCGTGGGCCGGTTGTATCCCGCCTACTGGGTGGCGGTGCTCGGCGCCGCCACCCTGATCTTCGTGGTCTGGCCCGAGCTCGGGGTCAACCGCAGTCCCTCAGACCTCTGGGCCAACCTGACCATGTTCCAGGGCGGGTTCGGGGTCGGCCACCTCGACGGCGTCTACTGGACGCTGTGGGTGGAGATGAAGTTCTACCTGTGGATCCTCGCCTTCACCCTGATCGGCATGACCGTGCGCCGCGTGCTCGCCTTCGCCCTGGCCTGGCCGCTGCTCGGCAACGGCCTGTACCTCGGGCTGGGCGCCGCGGGGCACGACGTCGGCTGGGTGCAGCACGTGTTCTTCCCCGAGTACTCGGCCCTCTTCGCCGGCGGCATGGCGCTGTTCCTGCTGTTCCGGTTCGGGCACAGCCCCGCCCGCTGGGCCGCGCTGACCGTGAACGTGGTGCTGGCCACTCAGTGGTCCGCGGGCATCCAGCGGCGCGAGACCATCGAGCTCACCGGTTATGACTACCCGCTGGCGCTCTATGTCCTGATCGTGGTGGGACTCTTCGCGGCGGTGGCGGTGATCGTGCTCACGCCGCTGGCCCGCGTGCGGCTGCCCGGGGCCGCGCTGGCCGGCAGCCTGACCTACCCCGTGTACCTGCTGCATCAGCTGTGGGGCTGGTGGGTCATCATGCTGCTCTCCCCGGTCCTGCCGAGGGAATGGGTCCTGGGCCTGGCCCTGGCCTCGGTGCTGGGCGCCGCCTGGCTGGTGCACCGCTGGGTGGAGGCCCCGCTGGGTCCGCGACTGCAGCGGGCGGTGACGGACGGCATCGGGAACTGGCCGGTGGTGGGGGAGCGGTTGGGCCGAGTCTCGTAGCCTCTCACACGTTCGGCACATTCACCGCGGGGACTCGCGGGGCGAGTGGACTTCCGGCGCTGTGGCGGTTATGCTAAGTCCTTACGTCTCCCTTCTGTCCACCCCTGAGGTGTGTCCCGGCGTGCCCGGATGACCGACCTCGGCGGCGTGGCATCCGGTCTGGCCTTCAAATAGCGGTGGGCCCCGGACGTCGTGGATCGGGTCGGGGAGCGAACGGAAATGCAGACGGTCTGTGGAAGGAACCCTCTTGGTCGCCTCGAGCACCTCAAATACCGAAACCGCTAACACTCCCGGGGCCATCTCGCCCCGTTCCGGCACCAGCGCCGGCCGGATCACCTTCGCGAAGATCCACGAGCCACTGGACGTGCCGGACCTCCTGGCCCTGCAGACTGAGTCCTTCGACCGGCTGGTCGGCAACTCCCGCTGGGCCGAGCGCGTGGCCCACGCCCAGGAGATCGGCGACGACTCGGTCGCCGTCACCTCCGGCCTGTCGGACATCTTCGAGGAGATCTCCCCGATCGAGGACTTCCAGGGCACCATGTCCCTGTCCTTCACCGAGCCGGAGTTCTCCGACCCGAAGATGCCGGTGGACGAGTGCAAGGAGCGCGACGCCACCTACGCCGCGCCGCTGTACGTCAAGGCCGAGTTCATGAACAACAACACCGGCGAGATCAAGCAGCAGACGGTGTTCATGGGCGACTTCCCGCTGATGACGGAGAAGGGCACCTTCGTCATCAACGGCACCGAGCGTGTCGTCGTGTCCCAGCTGGTCCGTTCCCCGGGTGCCTACTTCGAGCGCACCCCGGACAAGACCTCGGACAAGGACATCTTCACCGCCAAGGTCATCCCCTCCCGCGGCGCCTGGTTCGAGCTCGAGGTGGACAAGCGCGACCAGGTCGGCGTGCGCCTGGACCGCAAGCGCAAGCAGCCGGTGACCGTGCTGCTCAAGGCCATGGGCTGGACCGAGTCCCGGATCCTGGAGGAGTTCGGCCAGTACGACTCCATCCGCGCCACCCTCGAGAAGGACCCGACCGAGGGCCAGGACGAGGCCCTGCTGGACATCTACCGCAAGCTGCGCCCGGGCGAGCCCGCCGCCGTCGATGCCGCGCAGAACCTGCTGAACAACCTGTACTTCACCCCCAAGCGCTACGACCTGGCGAAGGTGGGCCGCTACAAGCTCAACCGCAAGCTGGGCGTGGACCTGCCCCTCGGTGACCCGAACGCCTCCGTGCTGACCGAGGACGACATCGTCCAGATGGTCCACTTCATCGTGGCCCTGCACGCCGGCGAGCGGACCATCACGGGCAAGCGCGACGGCCAGGACGTCGAGGTGCGCGTCGAGGTCGATGACATCGACCACTTCGGCAACCGCCGCATCCGCGCCGTGGGCGAGCTGATCGAGAACCAGATCCGCACCGGCCTGTCCCGCATGGAGCGCGTCGTGCGTGAGCGCATGACCACCCAGGACGTCGAGGCCATCACCCCGCAGACCCTGATCAACATCCGCCCCGTGGTGGCCTCGATCAAGGAATTCTTCGGCACCTCGCAGCTGTCCCAGTTCATGGACCAGAACAACCCGCTGGCCGGACTGACGCACAAGCGTCGCCTGTCCGCGCTGGGCCCGGGTGGCCTGTCCCGTGACCGGGCCGGCATGGAGGTCCGTGACGTGCACCCCTCGCACTACGGCCGCATGTGCCCCATCGAGACCCCGGAAGGCCCGAACATCGGCCTGATCGGCTCCCTCGCCACCTTCGGGCGGATCAACCCCTTCGGTTTCATCGAGACCCCGTACCGCAAGGTCGTGGACGGCATCGTCACCGAGCAGGTGGACTACCTGACCGCCGATGACGAGCTGGTGGCCCAGATCGCCCAGGCCAACGCCCCGCTCAACGAGGACGGCTCCTTCGCCGAGGAGCTCGTGCTCTGCCGCCAGCGCGGCGGTGGCGGCGAGCCGGTGCTGTCCTCCGTGGACGACATCGACTACATGGACGTCTCCCCGCGGCAGATGGTCTCGGCCGCCACGGCCCTGATCCCGTTCCTCGAGCACGACGACGCCAACCGCGCGCTCATGGGCGCCAACATGCAGCGCCAGGCCGTGCCGCTGCTCCAGGCCGAGGCCCCCTACGTGGGCACCGGCATGGAGAAGTACGTGGCCGTGGACGCCGGTGACTCCATCACCGCCGACGCCCCCGGCGTGGTGACCGAGGTCGCCGCCGACCTCGTGACCGTCATGCAGGACGACGGCACCATGAAGCACTACCCGATCATGAAGTTCGCCCGCTCCAACCAGGGCAACGCCTACAACCAGCGGGTGCGCGTCTCCGAGGGCGACCGCGTGGAGCGCCTGAGCATCATCGCCGACGGCCCGGCCACGGACCACGGCGAGCTGGCGCTGGGCAAGAACCTGCTGGTCGCGTTCATGCCCTGGGAGGGCCTGAACTACGAGGACGCCATCATCCTGTCCCAGCGCATGGTCTCCGAGGACGTGCTGACCTCGATCCACATCGAGGAGCACGAGGTGGACGCCCGTGACACCAAGCTGGGCGCCGAGGAGATCACCCGGGACATCCCGAACGTCTCCGACGAGGTGCTGGCCCAGCTCGACGAGCGCGGCATCATCCACATCGGCGCCGAGGTCGAGGCCGGGGACATCCTGGTCGGCCGCGTGACCCCGAAGGGCGAGACCGAGCTGACCCCGGAGGAGCGCCTGCTGCGCGCCATCTTCGGCGAGAAGTCCCGCGAGGTGCGCGACACCTCCCTGAAGGTGCCGCACGGCGAGTCCGGCACCGTGATCGGGGTGCGCATCTTCGACCGCGACGAGGACGACGACCTGCCCCCGGGCGTGAACCAGCTGGTGCGCGTCTACGTGGCGCAGAAGCGCAAGATCACCGACGGTGACAAGATGGCCGGCCGCCACGGCAACAAGGGCGTCATCTCCAAGATCCTGCCGGTCGAGGACATGCCGTTCCTGGCCGACGGCACCCCGGTGGACATCATCCTGAACCCGTTGGGCGTTCCGGGCCGCATGAACCTGGGCCAGGTCATGGAGCTGCACCTGGGCTGGGCCGCCTCGCGCGGCTGGGACATCCAGGGCGAGCCGGAGTGGATCAAGGACCTGCCGAACTTCCCGCGGTCCTCCGGCCCGGTCAACGTCGCCACCCCGGTGTTCGACGGTGCCGAGGCGCACGAGATCGAGGGCCTGCTCGGCCACGTCAACGTCACCCGCGACGGCGACCGGCTGATGGGCACCAACGGCAAGGCCACCCTGTTCGACGGCCGCTCCGGCGAGCCGTTCCCGGACCCGGTGTCCGTGGGCTACATGTACATGCTGAAGCTGCACCACCTGGTGGACGACAAGATCCACGCCCGTTCCACCGGCCCGTACTCCATGATCACCCAGCAGCCGCTGGGCGGTCAGGCGCAGTTCGGCGGCCAGCGCTTCGGTGAGATGGAGGTCTGGGCCCTGGAGGCGTACGGCGCCGCCTACACCCTGCAGGAGCTGCTGACGATCAAGTCGGA
Source organism: Citricoccus sp. WCRC_4 (assembly GCA_026645375.1). Taxonomy (GTDB): domain Bacteria; phylum Actinomycetota; class Actinomycetes; order Actinomycetales; family Micrococcaceae; genus Citricoccus. Next base: position 5,014 of record JAPFFX010000030.1, read on the forward strand.
TGACATCCACGGCCGCGTGAAGGTCTACGAGGCCATCGTGAAGGGCGAGAACATCCCGGAGCCGGGCGTTCCGGAGTCCTTCAAGGTGCTCATCAAGGAAATGCAGTCGCTGTGCCTGAACGTGGAGGTCCTCTCCGCCGACGGCACCGCGATTGAAATGCGTGACTCGGACGATGAAGTCTTCCGGGCCGCCGAGGAACTGGGCATCGACCTGTCCCACGCCGAGCCCAGCTCGGTCGAAGAGGTCTGAGAAACCCCGTTCCCCGTCCCACCCCAAGACTTCATCAACGCTAGAAATCAGGAGTTCAACGGACCATGTCCAACGACAACTCATCCTTCGGCCTCATGCGCATCGGCCTGGCCACCGCGGACGAGATCCGCAACTGGTCCTTCGGCGAGGTCAAGAAGCCCGAGACCATCAACTACCGCACCCTGAAGCCGGAGAAGGACGGACTCTTCTGCGAGAAGATCTTCGGCCCGACCCGTGACTGGGAGTGCTACTGCGGCAAGTACAAGCGCGTGCGCTTCAAGGGCATCATCTGTGAGCGCTG
>JAPFFX010000052.1 GCA_026645375.1 Citricoccus sp. WCRC_4
GTTGAAGCTCCCCATAACTCGACCCTAGCTGCGCACGCTCGGTATGAATCACAGAGATAAGGGACAGGGTTCTCCCGCACGATGTGGACGGACGCCCGGAGTCGTGCACATATAGGGATCCCTTAATGGACACGGCCACCTACCGGCTGGACGCCACCGTAGCCACCGTCCGGACGTGCTGAATGACCTAGTCAACTCCTAGCATCGAGGTCAGCACGACACGCACCAGAAGGGCACCATGAAGTACATCTCTCACGCACTGGGGGTTGCGGCGGTCGCCGCGATCCTGTTGACCGGTTGCACCGCCGGCACCGAACCGACCACCGACGCCACCCCGACCAGCAGCGCCCCCGTTGCCACGTCCACGTCCGCCGCGACCGCGCCCCCGGCCATGGGAACGGTCCAGGCCACCACGGACGCTCGAGGCACCAGTGATTCAGCTCCGAGCGGGCAGGCATGGGCCGACGAGAAGGTGTCCCAGTGGTGGGATGCCGAGGGGGGCCGAGGACTTCTCCGAGTTCTACCATCCGTTCAACCTCGTCGAGTCGTGGGAATCCCCGGCCCAGGGCGAACTGGAGATCACCGTTGACCCGGCGATCACCGACACCGACCACACCTATCTCAACGACCAGGGGCCGGCGAATGATGTCTGGATGATCGCCGCCGTGATGTGGGACCAACTGGACCGAGAGGACAACGCCGCGGACCTGGAATCCATCACGGTGCGCACCGCCGACGGGGAACGGACGGAGGTTTTCACCCGGGAAGACAAGTACGGTCCCCAGGCCAGCGGCGAGCACGACCCGTCCTCCCAGGAGTGGGCCGATGAGATGGTCGACCTGTGGTTGGAGGCCGAAGGCGTCCAGTCCGTCAAGGGGCTGCTGGACCCGTTCAACCTCATCCAGTCGTGGGAGGCCACCGGGCCCGGTGAACTCACCCTCTACGCCGACCCGGCCATCCTGGATGACCCGACCCACACGGAAGACGGGCCCGGTGTCCTCTACGGCATCACCGCCCTGGTGTGGCAGCGACTCTACTGCGGTGCTCCTGAGCTTGAATCCGTTACCGTCGCCACAACCGATGGCCAGGAATCCCACACGACTCCGCGTTCAGAATGGTCCCCGTCCCGGCAGGTATACGGCGACACCTGTCAATCCTGACCATCCCGTGAAGTGACCGAACTGCCACGCTGGCTTGAATCCAGCAGATGTCGGAACGCTACACAAAGGCGGAGGCCGGCATGTCTGGATAGGGATCCTCTAGTGGCGTGGCACCGGCGCACAGCGTGGAGGGGGCACTGGACACCGGCGCCACCCAGGCCTCACCGTCGCGATGTCCCTTCTGCCAGGCCAGATTCGGCCGCGATCCGCTGGCGTTCAATGGCGCGGTAGACCGTGGACCGGCCGACTCCGAAGAGTTCACCGACTTCAAGGATGCTGTACTGGCCGCTGTGAACGAGCGAGACCAGATGCGCCTCTTGGCGGCGGTTCAGCTTCGGCTGCTTGCCTCGTAAACGACCCTTGGCCCGGGCAACCTTCATTCCCTCACGGGTACGCAACCGGATCAGGTCGGACTCGAACTCCGCGACCATGGCCAGGACGTTGAACGGCAGTCGCCCGACTGCGTCCGTGGGGTCATAGACTGACCCACCCAGTGACAGGCTGACCTGTCGGGCCGTCAGCTCGTCGGCGATCGCCCGGGCATCGAGCACCGACCGGGCCAGGCGATCGAGCTTGGTCACCACCAGGGTGTCGCCGGCGCGGCCGGCGGCCAGCGCCTCCCGCAACCCGGGTCGTTCACGGTTCGTACCGGTCAGGCCGTGATCAACGAAGACCCGTCCAGGGTCGACGCCAAGGCCGAGCAGGGCATCGCGTTGGGCGGTCAGGTCTTGCTGGTCGGTGGAGCATCGGGCGTATCCGATAAGCAGTGCGCTCATGGCGCACCTCCCAAAAGGTTGACTCGGCCAGGCCCGGGATGGCTGGACTCGAGTGCCGAGCAGTGCTCGACGCTGTCATCAAGCGCCTCCCGCAACCGGCTCTGCAAGGGTCCGATTACCTACCCGCTCCGGGACCCCTCAGTTGCCCATACGACACTCCGGCAACCGAGTGCCGTTCAGCGGTTACCGCGACCAGTCGGCGAGTCACTCAACGATGCACCACCATGGCGTTCCTACGGCATCGACGAGGAACGACTCATCCCACTCGGAGACTGCGACGGCTCGCTCAGTGCCCGAGGTGCTCCAGCAGCTCGCGCTCGGCCGCGTCCAGGTACCCGCGCAGCGCCTGGGCCGCCTCCTCGCGGCGCCCGGCCAGGACGAGGTCCAGCAACCGGAGGTTGCGCTCCGCATAGGGGGCGTGGAAGCCGGAGGGGTTCGCCATCCCATGGAACACCAGTCGCATGCGGGCCAGGGTCCGGTCCATCACCGTGCTCAGGGTGGGGGAACCGGACATCGCCACGATGGCGTCGTGCAGCCGCTGGTTCGCGCCGGCCATCCCGTCGGCGTCCCCGGACCCCAGGGCCCCGGCGATCGACTCCCGGATCCCGCGCAGTTCCTCCTCGCGCTCCTCGGTGAGCTCGCCCCACAACAGGGCGGCCGGCTCGAGCATCCGGCGCACCTGGTAGACGTCCCGGATGGCCTCGGCATCCGGTAAGGCCACGAAGACGCCCCGGTTCGGCACCCGCTGCACGATCGACTCGGCGGCGAGCGCGGCGAAGGCCTCCCGCAGGGTGTTCCGCGAGACCTCCAGCTCCTCGGACAGCGCCTGTTCGGCGAGCTTGGCACCGGGCCTCAGGTCCCCGGCGGAGATGCGCCGGCGCAGCACCTGGGCCACCCAGGCGCCCGTGTGGGCGTGGACGGCGGTGTCCGTGAAGGCGTTCATGCCAGCCGTCCCAGCTCCTGCCCCTTGCTGACCCGGTCGGTCGGCTGCAGGTCCGCCCGGGAGAACGTGCCGGCGTGGCGGGCCGGGACGGTGGTCTCCATCTTCATGGCCTCCAGCACCACCAGGCCCTGCCCCGCGGCCACGGTCTCGCCGTCCTCGGCCAGCCACTTGACCAGCGAGCCGTTCATCGGCGAGGCCACGGCGCCGTCGGGGGCCTCGCCGGGGCCCGCACCGTCCGCCTCGCCGGATCCGACGCCGGCCCCGCCCCCGCCGCTGCGCAGTGCGCGCACCAGGTCGGCCGGCAGGCCCAGCCGCACGGCCTTGCCGTCGAGGGTCACGGTCAGCTCGGTGCGTTCGGCGCCCGGGGCCGCGGCCGCCAGGTAGGGCGAGGCCTCCAGGTCGGCGGTGAACTCGGTCTCGATCCAGGTCGTGTAGACCCCCAGCCGCTCCGGGTCGGTGAACGCCTCCTGGCGCAGGACCTCCTGGTGGAACGGCACCACGGTCGGCAGCCCGCGGATGACGAGCTCGTCCAGGGCGGAGCGGGCGCGGCGGATGGCCTGCTGCCGGTCCTCGCCCCAGACGATGAGCTTGCCCAGCATGGAGTCGTACTCCCCGGGCACGACCGATCCCGAGCGCACGCCCGTGTCCACGCGGATGCCCGCCCCGGTGGGCGCCTCGAACACCTCGACCGGGCCGGGTGAGGGCAGGAAGCCCAGGGCCGGATCCTCGGCGTTGAGGCGGAACTCGATCGCGTGCCCGCGCGGGGCCGGGTCCTCGGTGAGGTCCAGCGGCTCGCCGGCGGCGATCCGGAACTGCTCCCGGACCAGGTCCACGCCGGCGGTCTCCTCGGTGACGGGATGCTCCACCTGCAGGCGGGTGTTGACCTCCAGGAAGGAGATCAGCCCGTCCGGGGCCACGAGGTACTCCACGGTCCCGGCCCCGGTGTAACCGGCCCGGCGGCAGATCTCCTTGGCGGAGGAGTGGATGCGCTCGCGCTGGTCGTCCGTGAGGAACGGGGCCGGGGCCTCCTCCACGAGCTTCTGGTTGCGCCGCTGCAGGGAGCAGTCGCGGGTGCCGACCACCACGACGTTGCCGTGGGTGTCCGCCAGCACCTGCGCCTCGACGTGCCGCGGGCGGTCCAGGAAGCGTTCCACGAAGCACTCGCCCCGGCCGAAGGCGGTGACGGCCTCGCGGACCGCCGAGTCGAAGGCGTGCTCGATGTCCTCCATCTGCCGCACGATCTTCATCCCCCGTCCGCCACCGCCGAACGCCGCCTTGATCGCCACGGGCAGGCCGTGCTCCTGTGCGAACGCGCGCACCTCGGCCGCGTCGGCGGCGGGCCCGTCGGTACCGGGCACGAGCGGGGCCCCGGCGGCCACGGCGATCTGCCGGGCCGAGACCTTGTTGCCCAGTTCGTGGATCGCCTGCGGCGGGGGGCCGATCCAGGTCAGGCCTGCGTCGATCACGGCCTGGGCGAAGTCCGCGTTCTCGGACAGGAACCCGTACCCGGGGTGGACGGCGTCCGCGCCGGAGCGCCGGGCCACGTCCAGCAGCTTGTCCATGTCCAGGTAGGTCTCGGCGGCGCTGGCTCCGTGCAGGGCGTAGGCCTCGTCGGCGGCGCGCACGTGCATCGCGTCCGCGTCCGGGTCCGAGTAGACGGCCACGGAGGCCAGCTGCGCGTCGCGGCAGGCGCGGGCCACCCGCACGGCGATCTCGCCGCGGTTGGCGATCAGGACCTTCGTCAGCGTGTTCATGGATCAGTCCTCTCGAGGGGGGTTCGCGGAGTGCTCGGCGGGGTCCGCGGTGGGATCCGCGGTGCCGCGCCCCGGGGACGGCGCGGCGTCCAGGTGCACGGCCGGGACGAGGGCCAGCGGGGTGACCAGCTCGAAGCGGACGCCCGCCCCGGGCGGCAGCTGGGCGGCCAGGGGCAGGTCCCCCGGCACGACGACGCCGATCACCGGGTATCCGCCCGTCACCGGATGGTCGGCCAGGAACAGCACGGGCAGCCCGGACGGCGGGACCTGCAGGGCCCCGGCCACGGCGCCCTCGCTGGACAGCTCGCCCTCGCGGACCCGCTCCAGGGGAACGCCGCCCGCGGGCGCCTCCAGGCGCACCCCGATCCGGTTGGACTGAGTGCTCACGGCCCAGTCCTGGCCGCCCAGCACCTCGAGCCCGGCGGCGCCGAACCAGTCCTGGCGGGGGCCGGGCACCACGCGCAGGGTGGTCACCTCGCCGACTCGCGGCAGCCGGCGCAGCGCGGGCTCGGCCGTCCCGACGGCGGCGAGCCCGCGATCGCTGCGCACCGGCAGTTCGGTGCCGGGGGCCAGCGGTTCGGGACCGATGCCGGACATGGTGTCCGTGGACCGGCTGTCCAGCACGGCCGGCACGTCCAGTCCGCCGCGCACTGCCAGGTAGGTGCGCAGCCCCGCGGCGGGTTCGTCCAGGGCGAGGGTCTCGCCGTCGTGCAGGGCGAACGGGGCGCGCGGCGGGGCGGGCCGGTCGGTGGCGCCGCTGCCCGGGACGGCGGTGATCCGGGCCGGGGTGTCGGCCCCGGCCAGCGCGAGCACCACGGACCCGCGGGCCCGTACGGTCAGCCCGCCGAGCAGGGTCTCGATCACGGCCTCGCGCGGGGCGTTGCCGACCAGCCGGTTGGCCTGACGGGCGGAGGCGGTGTCCGCGGCACCGGATGCGGACACGCCCAGGTCGCCCAGCCCGGGGCGTCCCAGGTCCTGGACCAGGGACTGCAGCCCGGGTGCCTCGATGACCAGGGCGGGAGCCGCGGACTGCACCGTGGCGCCCGACGGTGACGTGGCCGTGCCGCCGGCGTGCACCGCTCCCCCGGTGGCCGATTCCGGGCCCGGCACCGGGCCGGGGGCCGGGGTGACGCGGAGGAGTTCG
>JAPFFX010000067.1 GCA_026645375.1 Citricoccus sp. WCRC_4
CGGTGACGCGGCTGACGTCGTCCGGGTGGAGACCGAACCGACGGCCGTGCACCGCCTGCCCGGCGGTACCGGGCCGCGTCACCTCGCGGTGCTGTCCCCGCGCCCGGAGTCCGACCGGCCCGGGCCGCACCTCGCCGTCGTGGGAGAACTGGACTCGCGGCTGCACGTCCTGGACCTCGAGGCCGGACCGGAGGGCTTCCCCGAGATCGGCATCATCCCGACCCATGCCCAGGACGCGGACCCGGAGTCGGCCCGGGACAACCTGCCCTCCCACCTGGTGGTCTCGGCGGACGGCTCCCTGGTCTACGTGGCCAACCGCGGGCGGAACACCATCGGGGTCATCCGCCGCGGCGAGTCGCCCGAACTGGTCGCCGAGGTGCCGTGCGGCGGGGACTGGCCCCGCCACATCGCCCTGGCCGGGCCCGCCGGGGGGCAGGGACTGCTCGTCGCGCTGGAACGTGGCGACGCCGTCGTGCACCTGCCGTTCGATGCCGAGGGCATCCCGCGGGGCGCCACCGGCCGGGCCACGGTCCGGCGCCCCGGGTTCGTGCTGCCGCTGGACTGAGCCGGGGTTCATGTGCCCCCGGAGGGTCCTCGGGGGCCGGTAGGGTGGCCTCGACCCGATCCCAGACCTATTGGAGGCTGCACGATGCTGTTCCTGGCGCGCATGGACGTCACTTTTCCCGAGTCGATGACGGACGAGGTCAAGGCCGACTTCGTGGCCCAGGAGAAGGAGTACTCGGGCAACCTGCAGCGGCAGGGGAAGATGCAGTCCATCTGGCGGGTCGTCGGGGAGTACGCCAACTACTCCGTCTACGACGTGGCGGACAACGACGAGCTCCACGCCGTCCTGTCCGGTTTCCCGATGTACCCGTACATGAAGATCAAGGTCACCCCGCTGGCGAAGCACCCCAACGCCATCCGGTGAGCGCGGGGCGGAGGGCCGTTCCGGCGGCGAACTAGACTCGTCCACCGTGGCCAAACTCTACTTCCGCTACGGGGCGATGAACTCGGGCAAGTCCACCGGACTGCTCCAGGCCGCCTTCAACTACGAGGAACGGGGCCAGCGGGTCCTGTTGGCCAAGCCGCAGGTGGACTCCAAGGGCGACGACGAGATCGTGTCCCGGCTCGGCGTCACCCGCGCGGTCGACTTCCTGATCCCGCGCGGGGCCGACCTGCTGGAACTCTTCCGCCGCCACGCCGCCGGGGATGACCCGGCCGCGCTCATCGAGCACGTGGACGCCGTGGTCAAGCCCGTGGCCTGCCTGCTCGTGGACGAGGCGCAGTTCCTGGAGCCGGCGCAGGTGGACGACCTGTTGCGCATCGCCGTGCTGCAGGGCGTCCCCGTGATGGCCTACGGCATCCGGACCGACTTCCGCACCGACTCGTTCCCCGGCTCGGCCCGGCTCCTGGAACTGGCGCACTCCCTCGAGGAGCTCAAGACCATCTGCCGGTGCGGGCGCAAGGCCATCTTCAACACCCGCAAGGTCGTCGAGGTGCGCGGGGACGAGGCCGTGGAGCGGTTCATCTTCGAGGGCGACCAGGTGGCGATCGACGGCGTCGAGGTCACCTACGAGTCCCTGTGCGGCGTGTGCTACCTCGAGGAATCCGGCGGCCGGCTGGGGTAGGTTGCCCCTAGCCGCCGCCCGTGCCCTGACCGCACTGCGTGAGGCATCAGTCCATACCCGTCGGAGGACCAGGAGACCGAGCATGACCGTCGTGAAGATCAACGCCATCACCGTTCCCGAGGGGCAGGGGCCCGAGCTCGAGGCGCGGTTCGCCGCGCGCAAGCACGCCGTGGACCAGGCTCCGGGGTTCGAGGGGTTCCAGCTCCTGCGCCCGGTCAAGGGGGAGACGCGGTACTTCGTGATCACCCACTGGGCCACCGAGAAGGACTTCGAGGCCTGGCGGAGCGCCCGCAACGGCGCTCATGACGAGGGCGGGCCGGCCCGGCAGCCCGTGGCGACCGGCGCGGAGTTGCTGGAGTTCGAGGTCGTCGACCTCGGCTGACCGGCGCGGTCTGCCCTCAGGGGCGCGCCGCCGTGGACGCCGTCCCGAAGAGCCCGTCGAGGATGGCCTGCAGCCCCCAGTCGAACGCGTCCTCACCCAGGGGCTCCGCGGCGGCGGTGGGGTCGACGGCGGCCAGCCGCGCGGCCTCCTGGGCCGCCGCGATGGAGCCCAGGACGTGGTTCATGACCAGGTGCTGCGCCCACCCGGGGTGCGCGATGCCGGCCGAGTCCAGCAGGGAGCGCAAGCGGTTCAGGGGTTCCAGCGCGTCCGGTTGCAGCGACTGGGCCACCTGCACGACCTCGGCACTGTCCGGCACGTTCACGAGCGCTGACCGGATGGCCTTCGCCAGGCCGGCGACGGCGGCGCGTCCGGCCGCCCGATCCCGCGGCACCGCCCCGCGGTCCGCATCCGGCGTGGCATCCTCCGATGCCGACGGTCCCGACCGGCCCGTGTCGCCGGGCCCATCGAGTTCATCGATCTCATCGAGCCCGCGGAGCAGGCGGGCGGCCACGCCCACCAGCAACTCCTGCTTGCTCTTCACGTGCCAGTAGAGAGCGCCGACCTGGACGTCGAGTTCCCG
>JAPFFX010000104.1 GCA_026645375.1 Citricoccus sp. WCRC_4
GTGCTCTTCCGATCTGTCCGCCGGCTGGCGGCCCGGCGTCCGGGAGGCCGAGGAGCGGCTGGCCGCCCTGCTCGCGGCCCCGGTGCCGCCGCGTCCGGCCGCCGCCGCCCTCGAGCTCACCGAGGGCGTCATCTCCCCGGGCGGGTACCGAGAGGCCGTCGCCCGCGGGGTGCGGGAGATCGAGGCGGGGACGCTGACGAAGCTCGTCCTGGCCCGGGATGCCGTGGTCACCGGCGCCATCGATGTCCCGCAGGTGCTGCGCACCCTGACGGAGCAGTACCGGGACTGCTGGACCTACTCGGTGGGCGGGCTGGTCGGGTCCACACCGGAGATGCTCGTCAAGGTGGACGGGGACACGGCCCGGGCCCGCGTGCTGGCCGGCACCCTGGACCGCGACGGCGCGCCGTCCGGCGCGGACGGCGCCGACCACGCCCACCGGCACCTCGTCGAGGACCTCAAGCAGCGCCACGAGCACCGCCTGGCCGTCGACTCCCTGACGGAGCGGCTGCTGCCGTTCACCACGGCGCTCGAGGCCCCCGACGAGCCGTTCGTCCTGGAACTGCCCAACGTGTGGCACCTCGCCACGGACGTCACGGCGCGACTGGTGGGGGCCGACGGTGCACGGCGCACCGGGCCCGGTGCCCTGGCGCTGACCGAGGTACTGCACCCCACCGCGGCCGTGTGCGGCACCCCGCGGGACACCGCCGCCGCGCTCATCCACCGGCTGGAGGCCGAGGACCACGGCCTGGACCGGGGTCTCTACGCCGGTCCCGTGGGCTGGCTGGACGGCAACGGCAACGGCGAGTTCGGCATCGCACTGCGCGGGGCCGTCGTCGAGGACGAGCACACGGTGCGCCTCTACGCCGGCTGCGGGATCGTGGCGGCCTCGGACCCGGCGGCCGAACTGGCCGAGACGAGCGCGAAGATGCGACCCATGCTCCAGGCCCTGGGCCTGCGCGCCGGGGCCGTCCCGTCCGAGCTCAGTCCGCCAGCCGGCCCGGGGCGTGCTCGAAGATGACCGAGGTGTTCGTGGCCGCGACCTCCTCGCGCACGCTCAGGGTCTCGGACACCAGCGTGCGCAGGGCGACGGCGTCCCTGACGGCCACGTGCAGCAGGAAGTCCCGGTCCCCGGAGACGAAGTACACGCGCTGCGTGGCCGGCAACCGCTCCAGGTAGTCCTGGAACCGCTTCAGCCCGGCCCGGGCGTGGGAGTGCAGGCGGATCGAGATCAGCGCCTCGAGTCCCAGGCCCAGCACCACCGGGTCCACGGTGGCGTGGAAGCCGGAGATGGCGCCTGAGGCCACGAGCGCCCGCACCCGCTTGTGGCAGGTCGACTCCGCGATCCCCACTCGGGTGGCGAGCTCGCTGATGGGCATCCGGCCGCTGCGCTGCAGGACCCGCAGCAGGGCCAGGTCGATCTCGTCGGGCACGGTGGAATCCTTCGATTTCGGGGCAGAACGCGAGGATTCCACCGTCTCGACCCCCAGCGTAGGTGAGATCTGTCACGCTGGTCGGCATGGACACTGCACTCGTCATCGGCGCTGGAATCGTGGGCCTCAGCACGGCCTGGCATCTGCAGGAACGGGGCGTGGACGTCACGGTCCTGGACCGGGAGGGCGTGGCCGCCGGCTCCTCGTGGGGCAACGCCGGCTGGCTCTCCCCCGGCAAGACCATCCCCCTCGCCGAGCCCGGACTGTGGACCTACGGCCCCACCGCGCTGCTGGACCCGGACGCCGCGCTGCACGTCCCGGCCCGCTGGGACCCGGCCACGTGGTCCTTCTTCGCCCGGTTCATGGCCCACGCCAGCCACCGGGCCTGGGACCGGACCATGGCGGCCCTGACCCCGATCGACCAGCTGGCCCTGGAGTCCTTCGACGAGCTGACCGGCTCGGGGGTGGACTCGTGGACGCGCGAGGGACCGTTCATCGTGGGGTTCACCGAGGAGCGCCACGCCGCCGGCTTCCTGCGCGAGGTGGAGGGCGTCGTCCGGCACGGGCAGGACGTGCCGCTGGAGCGGGTGGAGCATCCCCGCGAGCTGGCCCCCCAGCTCTCCGAGGCGGTCGGCGTGGTCTACCGCATGGACGGTCAGCGGTTCATCGAGCCCGGGCCCTTCGTCCAGGCCCTGGCCGACTCCGTGGTGACCCGGGGCGGGACCCTGCGCACCGACGCCGAGGTCACCTCGATCACGACCGGCGGGGCCCACCCGGGCGTCGTGCTCTCCACGGGCGAGGCGCTGGGCGCGGATGCGGTGGTCGTGGCCACCGGCGCCTGGCTGCCGAAGCTGGTGCGGGACCTCGGCGTGAAGGTGCGCGTCCAGGCCGGCCGCGGCTACTCGTTCACGGTGGCCACCGAGCAGCCGGCGAGGCACTCGGTCTACCTGCCCTTCCAGCGCATCGCCTGCACCCCGTACCAGGGGCGGTTCCGGATCGCCGGCACCATGGAGTTCCGCGGCCCCGACGAGCCGCTGCAGCCCCGCCGGATCCAGGCGATCGTCAACCAGGCCCGGAACCTGATGACCGGGGTGGACCTGGACCACCGCCAGGACGAGTGGGTCGGCTCGCGCCCGGTGACCCCGGACGGGCTGCCGATCGTCGGTGCCACCCGCGCCCCCGGCGTGTTCGTGGCCGGCGGCCACGGCATGTGGGGCGTGGTGCTGGGCCCGGCCACCGGCAAGCTGCTCGCCGAGCAGATGCTGACCGGCCGGACCGACCCGGCGATCGCCCCGTTCGACCCGCTGCGCTAGAAGCTGTCCCGCACCGCCTGCTCCACCAGCCGGCGCACCTCCGGCCGGGCGGCCCGGTCTGAGCGCAGCTCCAGCACGCGGCGCCCCCGGACCGGGTTGCCCAGGCCGAGGGCCGCGATCAGGTCGCGCTCGCTGTCGATCGGCGCCCACTGCACGCCGTAGGCCGCGCACAGCGCCCGCACGTCCACCGCGTGGGGCGTGCCGAAGAACCGTTCCACCACCGGACCCATGCCCGGGCGCCCGGCCACCTCCCCGTGTTCCAGGCCCGCGAAGATCGACCCGCCACGGTCGTTGACCACCACGATGTCCAGGTCAGGCTCGGCCTCACCGGGCCCGATCAGCAGCCCGCCGGCGTCGTGCAGCAGGGTCAGGTCACCGCACAGCAGCACCGTGCGCCGGCCGGTGGCCAGGGCGATGCCGCTGGCCGTGGAGACCGTGCCGTCGATCCCGGACAGCCCGCGGTTGGCGTAGACCACGGACGCCGGGGCCGTGGGCGGGCGCCAGGACAGGTTCACGTCCCGGATCACGGACGAGGACCCCAGCACCAGGGGGCCCGCCACCGTGGTGGCCACCAGCTGGCCGGTGCGCAGCGCACCCGGGTGGCCGACGTCGTCGTGCCGGGTGGCCAGCGCATCGTCCAGGGCGGACTGGGCCCGGTGGCCGGCCCGCTGCCAGTCCGTCAGCCAGCCGGTGGGGCCACGGCCCGCCACGACGGCGAGCTCCTCGAGCTCCTCCACGGGACGCTCGCGCCGGTTGCCCGGGACGAACCAGGCCACGGGCTCGGGCTGGTGGAACGCGGTGTGCAGGTCCTCCCGGCCCAGCAGGGCGGTCACCTGGCGGGTCAGGGTGGGCCGGCCGAACAGGATGACCTGCTCGATGCGGCCGGCCAGCGGGTGCGAGTCCTCCCCCAGCCCCCCGGCGGATCCGATCAGCAGCGGGTAGGCGCCGATCGCGTTGGGGCCGAACCGGGCGTTGGATCCCGGCTCGGCGAACAGCGGCAGCCCCAGGGCCGAGGCGAACGCGGCGGGCAGCGGTCCGGACCCGTGTCCGGCCACCACCACGGTGCGGGCCTCGTGCAGCTCGGAGACCTCCAGGTCCAGTTGCTCGGTCAGGTCCACGGGGCTGATGAGCAGGTCCCCGTCCGGGCCGGTGACCAGTTCCTCACCGGCACCGGCGTCCCAGCCGGCGTCGGGGACGTCGGACTCGTCCGGCACCAGCGGGGCCCGGAAGCGCAGGTTCAGGTGCACGGGGCCCGGGGCGGACTCGCGGATGGCCACCCCCGGGACCCCGCCGAAGCCCTCGACGTCCTCGGTGTCGAAGCCGTTGGCCGCCAGCAGCGCGCGCGAGACCGTGCTGGCCAGGTGTTCACGGTGCTCCCGCAGCGCGGCGGCCACCGGGTCGGCGTCCGGGCCGGAGACCTGGGCGGCCTCCGCGGCCAGCCAGGCGGGGATCTCGTCGGCGCCCTCGGGCACGGGCACGTCCCCGGACAGCGTCTCCGAGAAGCGCACGTGCAGGGGGAAGATCCCGTCCTGGGCGGTGGTCTGGTTGGCCCCGGTGCCCTGCAGCTCCACCGGGCGGTCGGCGGTGAGCGCGATGAGCTGCACGCCCGCGTGGTCGGCCTCCATCAGGGCCGGCAGCAGGTTGCCCACCGCGGTCCCGGACGTGGTCACGACGCCGACCGGCCGGCCCGAGGCCAGCGACAGTCCCAGCGCGGTGAAGGCCGCCACGCGTTCGTCGATGCGCACGTGCAGTCGCACCCGCCCGGCCTTCTCGGCCTCGGCCAGGGCGTAGACCAGGGGTGCGGAGCGGGAGCCGGGGGCGATGACGGCCTCGCGCAGTCCGCCCTCGAGCAGGGCGTCGGTGATGGTGCGGGCCAGCTTCAGGGAATCCAGGGCGGGCGTCGGGTCCGGGGAATGCTCCATGGGCACATCCTACGGAGGGAGGCTGATCAGCAGGTTAACGGCGAAGCGGTGCACGGACGTGATCCGTGCACCGCTCGCGGTCAGCTCAGGTCAGTGGCCGCGGCCCCGGCCCGTGCCCCTGCCGTTGTTGCCGGAGGTCGAGAAGACCTGGACGACGGACGGCCGCGGGGCGGCGACCCTGTCCCCGACCTGCACCGGACCGGAGGCCGGCAGGTAGTCCGGGAAGTACGAGTTCTGCTGGCCCCACTTGCCGTCCTCGCCCGGGTGCTGGACGTTGACGAACACCGAGTTGTCCCGGTCGTGGATGACCGGGCCACAGGTCTCGGCGTCTACCGGCACCGAGAGGAACTGCTCCACGCGGCCCCGGTTGCGGCCCTCGAGGGTCACCTTGTGCAGGGCATCGCCGAAGCCGATCTTGCCGGGGGCGCCGTCGGTCGAGATCCACAGGTTGCCCTCGGAGTCGAACGCCAGGTTGTCCGGGCAGGAGATCGG
>JAPFFX010000111.1 GCA_026645375.1 Citricoccus sp. WCRC_4
TTGGTGCAGGTGGCCACGATGACGGCGCCGACCTCCTCGGGCCCCACGCCGGCGTGGTCCAGCGCGGACCGGGCGGCCTTCAGCGCCAGGTCCTCGATCTGGGAGAAGGTGTAGAGCCGCTGCTCGATTCCGGTCTTGGCGACGATCTGCTCGGCCGTCATCGGGGACCAGTTGTACGCGGAGTTCCGGATCAGGTCATCGTTGCTGCAGATCTCCTCGCCGCCGGCCACCGCCAGGGAGAGGATCCGTGGCTGCACCGTCAGGTCCCGCACGACGATGGGCTTGTACGGGCGGACGGGGGCCTTGGCCTCGACGGCCGGCGCCCCGGCGCGGCGGCGTCCGCTGTGGCCGGCGGTGGCGCGTCGGATGAAGCGCTGGACGTCACGGCTCTTGGGACGGTAGACGATCACGTAGTCCTCGTCCCGCAGCTCCCGGGCCTCGACCAGCTCGGTCTTCGACCGGTCCCAGGGGAACTGGTTGTGCAGCACCATCGACCAGCGACGCAGGGCCTCCAGCTGCGGGACGTCCTCGTGGACGTCCAGGATCTCCTCGTCCCGGAACACGGGGTAGTTGGGGTCGTAGTCGGTGATGCGGGCCACCAGTTGGGACGGGTCGGCCAGGATCTGCTCGACCGTCGGCTTGATCGCGGACAGCTCGGTGGCATGGAACTTCCGGTGGGCGAACACGTCGAAGAGCGTCTCGAAGACCTCGTCCTCCACCGTCGCGTCCCACCGCGCGTCCAGGGTGGGGTAGACCTCGCGCACGGCCTCGACCTTGCGGCCGCCGTCCTCCCAGGGGGTCAACGCGGGGATATAGACGTCCTCGCGATTGCGCGGCACGTCCTTCCACCGGGTCACGTGCTTGTCGTACATGGTCATCGCGTACCGGTTCGTCCAGAACAGGTTCATGGCGATGTCGCGCAGCAGGTCGGAGCGCCGGGCGTACTTGCCCTGCTCGATCCGGTGCAGGATCTCCGTGCCGCTCGGTGCCTTGGACTCGAAGTCCCGCTGGATGACCTCCTCGAGCGTGTCCAGGCTGTCCAGCGCCGTCACATCCAGCTCCGGGATGAAATTGGAGGGGAAGACGAGCCTCCCGTGGCTGTTCTTCATGTCGGACTGCAACATCGTGATCTCCTACTGTCTGGACCCATCGGCCTGGTGCGCCGCGGCGGTTTTCTCGCCCCCCGAGGGTCAGCTACCCCTTCAGTGTCATGGTGATGTGCGTCTCCACGGGAAATGTGAACTGCCGTGGCTCGAAATGTGGTCCGCGGATGAACTCTTGCCCGATTTGATTGTTACCGCAAGGTTTATTCAGGTTACTAATTAGTAAATTCGAACTTACTGGTTAGTAGGAGAGCGTAATTGATCTCGTCCAGGTCTGGAAGACTAGAGGCGTGCCCGTTCCCCCTCCCCTGCCCGTGCGCGACGGCGTCAACGCCACCCGCCTCCGGCTCCCGTCCTCGGGCTGGGACAGCGTGCTGGACTACGTGCTGCACCGCTGGGGCCACGTCGACCCCGACGGCATCGTGGAGCGGTTCCGCACCGGCGAGGTCCGTGCCGCCGACGGCACCGTGGTCGCCGAGGACACTCCGTTGGGGGTGTACGAGTCCGTCTGGTACTACCGGTCCGTGCCCCACGAGGTGCCCATCCCGTTCGAGGTCACGGTCCTCCACCAGGACGAGCACCTGCTGGTGGCGGACAAGCCGCACTTCCTGCCGACCACTCCGGGCGGCCGCTTCGTGCAGGAGTCCGCCCTGGTCCGGCTGCGCAACCGGTTGGGACTGGACCATCTCGTGCCGATGCACCGCCTGGACCGGGCGACGGCCGGCGTCGTGCTGTTCTCCACCCATCCGGACACCCGCGGCGCCTACCAGGTGCTCTTCGAGCGTCGGCAGGTCTGGAAGGTGTATGAGGCCGTGGCCGCCCTGCCGGCCGGGACACGTCCCGAGACGCTGTCCGCGCGGTTCCCGCTGACCTACCGGAACCGGATGGACAAGGTCAAGGGCGTGCTGACCGCCCGGACCCTGGACTACGGTTCCCTGCATTCCGGGCACTCGCCCGGCACCCCGGCCCGGAAGGGCCGGCGGACCAACCGCCCCACCATCGGTGCCAACGCCGAGACCCGCATCGAGCTGCTCGGCACCGGGGTGTCCGCGGGCGCCTGGGCGGGCGCCGCCGTCGGGCACCTGCGGTTGTTCCCGACGACGGGACGCACCCACCAGCTGCGCGTGCACCTGGCGGCCTTGGGCCTGGGCATCCTGAACGACCCGTTCTATCCACACTTGCTGGACGCCGCCCCGGACGACTACGACCGGCCCCTGCAGCTGCTGGCACACACCATCGGCTTCACCGATCCGCTGACCGGCGAGGAGCGGCAGTTCAGCTCCGGGCTGCGGTTGCGGGAACGGCCGGTGGCATGACCGGGCTCGACGCGGCCTGGATCGAGTCCCTGGGCTGGTGGTTCCACCCGCTGACCGCGCTGCTGGTGGCCCTGGACGCGCCGGTGCCCCCCGTGCCGAGCGAGCTGTTCGTCATCGGCTCCGGGGCCATGGCGCAGCTCGGGACCGTGGGGCTCACCCCCTCCCTGCTGGCCGCCTGGCTCGGCTGCTGGGCCGGGGACGTGGGGCTCTACGCCCTGTTCCGGTACCGGCTCACCGGCCTGCTGGACCGGGCCACGTGGGGCCAGCGCATCCACCGGGGCATCCTGCGGCTGCTGGACAGGGCCGGCCCGGCCCCCAGCTACGCCACGCTGTTCGTGTTGCGGTTCGTCTCCGGCGGGCGGACGGCGTCGATGGCGGCCGCGGGAATCGCGTTCCTGCCGTGGAGGCCCTTCCTGGTGCTGTCCGGCGGTGGAGCCCTGCTCTGGGCCGTCTACATGGTGGGCCTGGGCTGGGTCACCGGGAGCGCGACTGGCCTGCCGACATGGGCGAGCGCGGCGGTGGGCATGGTGTTGGGTACCCTTGCAGGGTTGGTCATTGCGGGGGTGATCGCCGTCCGGCGGCGCTCCAGGGAGGGGTGAATGGTGGACGAGACGTCCTCTTCCTCGGCCGCGCTGCACCGGATGAAGGCTGCGGCGGACAGGTCCACCGGCCCGGTGTCGCCCGGCCCGGTATCCGGGTCGCGCCCGGGGGAACGAACCGATGGACACTCCTCCGGCGGCTCGCCCGGGGGCCAGGGCGGCCGGCGGGACGATCGCCCGGCCGACCCTGGGGCCAACGCCGTCGACCGCGTTGCCCCTGAGGACCGTGGGACGCCCGGGGACCGCACCCCGGAGGGTGCTACGACGGCCCAGGCGCGGTTGCGCCACGCCAACCTGCGCGAACCCGTCAATCCCGTGGAGTCCCTCAACGAGTGGCTGGACGGACTCGGGGAACCGGACTGGGACAAGGTCTCCCAGGCGATCTACGAGTCCCCCGCCCACGCCAAGGCGGCCTACGAACAGGCCAAGGTCCGCCTGGCCGAGGAGCGTGAGCGCCGGGCGGAGGAACGCCGGCAGGCCGAGATCGCCCGCCGTGAGGCCGCCGAGCGCGCCGAGGCCGAACGGCTGGAGGCCGAACGCCTCGCCGAGGAGGAACGGCTGGAGGCCGAACGGCTCGCCGCCGAGCGGGCCGAGGCCGAGCGCCTGGCCGCCTATCGCCGTGCGCAGGAGCAGGCCCGGCTGGAGGCCCAGCGCCGGGCCGAGGAGGAGGCCCGGCTCGAGGCCGAGCGCCGGCTGGAGGCCCAGCGCGCCGAGGAGGAGGCCCTCCGCCTGGAGATGGAGCGCCAGGAGCAGGAGGAGTGGCTCCAGCGCCAGCGAGAGCGGGAGACCTGGGCGTTGCAGGCCGCGGCCCGCGAGGCGGACGGCACCGACTGGGTCCCCCCGGCCGAGCGCCGTCCCCTGCTGGAGGAACGGGGGGAGGACCTCACCGACGCCGAGCTGCTGGACCGCGCCCGGGTCTTCCTCCCGGAGTGGCGGCACCGATACCGCATCCTGGAGAAGGCCCAGGCCATCGAGGCCGCGACGCTGGGTCCCCGGTCCGCACCGGCGGCCTACGCGTCCCGTGAGGCCTATGGGGACGACGGGGACTTCTGGGATCACGTGGGGGAGCCCGAGCCCGAGGTCGTCCGGTACATCCCGCCCTACAACCTGCCCTCCCGCGAACCGGACCCCCTGCCGGGGTTCCTGGACCTGCTGCGCCAGGTCACCGTGACGATCGCCTGGCTGCTGTTCGTGGCCGGCGGGATCTACGGGCTCGGCTTCCTCGGTGAGGACCCCACCGGTCCCTGGCTCCACGACCTGCACGGCGGCCGCTTCGCCGGCGGGTACTCGATGCTGTCCATGGCCTCCTGGGCCATGCTGGTCTGGCCCCTGCTATGGCTGGCCCTGGGCGTGTACACCGTCCACCAGTGGATGCCGTCCCAGGCCGCCGCCGCGCGCCAGCGGGCCACCGGGTGGCGCGTGTCCGGGGCCATGGTGGCGGCCGTGGCGTGGTTCGTGATCGTCCGCACCGGGGTCATGCTCGGGGCCGAACTCGTCGTCTGGCTGGCCCTGACCTCCCTGCTGGTGGGCTCCATCCACCAGCTGAACCTCTACACCGCGCGCACGCGGGTGGAACGGGCCATCACCGACGGGATGATCGGCCTGTTCACCGGCTGGGCGGTCATCTACGCGGCCACGAACACCTCCATCTGGCTGCAGTCCCTGGGCCTGAACCTGCTGTGGATCCCGGGCGCGGTGTGGGCGGTGCTCACGATCGTCGTCGTGGTCTGGGGCACGGCCATGATGGCCATGACCGAGCGCGGACGCATCACCGTCGCCCTGGGACTGACCTGGGGGCTGGTGGCCATCCTGGTACCCCGGCTGGTGGGCTCCATGCACTCCGTGTGGGTCGCGATCGTCGCCGCGATGGGCCTGTTCGTGGTGCTGCTGGCCACGGAGAACCGGCGCTACCGGATCAACCACGCCGAGCACCGGGCCGCGCTGGGCCACACGGTCGACGACGTCTGACCGTTCCGGGGTCAGCCGTGATCGGCCGGCCGGCCCTGGGCTCACCGTTGCTGGCCGACCGGCTCCCACCGGCCGCGGGCGCGGCGCAGGACCTCGAGCCGCCCGGTGGTGGCCACCTCCATCACCGCGATCCGCATCTGCGCCGCGGCGCTGAGGGCAGCGCGGTTCTCCCCGTACCAGGTGGACTCCGGCACCGTGAACCGCAGGACGATCCGCGGTACCCGGGCCACCACCTCCAGGTCCCTGGCCTCCACCGTGTACACGGACGCCAGGGCGGCCTCGGCGGTGTCCATGACCTCCTCGGGGGCGTGGCCGGGCAACAGGTCGCCGATCTGCAGGCGGGCACGGAAGGAGGGCATGGAAGCCAGTCTAGGAAGCCCCGGCCGGGAGAACGGCGGAATACGGCCGGGCCGCCGCGTGGTTGTGCCCAGCATGAGCCTTCTCTTCGAACCCGCCACCGTGGCCGGCCAGACCCTCCGCAACCGCCTGATCCTGCCCCCGATGTGCCAGTACATCGTGGGCACGAAGGACGGCGTGCCCGGCCCCTGGCAGATGGTCCACCTGGGCGCGCGGGCTGCCGGCGGCTTCGGCATGGTCGTGGCCGAGGCCACCGCCGTCGTGCCCGAGGGGCGGATCTCCGACCAGGACACCGGGCTGTGGAACGACGCCCAACGCGATGCCTGGGCCCCGATCACCGACTTCATCCGCTCCCAGGGCGCCGTGCCGGGGATCCAGCTGGCCCACGCCGGCTCCAAGGCCTCGACCTGGCCGGCGCGTCCCGGCTTCGACCAGGGCCCCATCCCCCCGGAGGAGGGTGGCTGGGAGACGGTCTCGCCGTCCGGCATCCCCGCCGTCTCCGCGACCGCACCCACCCGCGAGATGACCGAGGCGGAGATCGAGGAGGTCATCTCGGCCTTCGTCGCCGCGGCACGGCGGGCGGATGCCGCCGGCTTCGACGCGGTGGTGGTCCACGGCGCGCACGGCTACCTGCTGCACCAGTTCCTGTCCCCCGTCACCAACCACCGCACCGACCAGTGGGGCGGCTCCTTCGAGAACCGCACGCGGCTGGTGCGCCGCGTGGTCGCCGGCATCCGCGAGGCCTGGCCCGAGGACAAGGTCCTGGGCCTGCGGCTCTCCGGCTCGGACTGGGTGGAGAGCAGCTGGGCCGCGGAGGACACCGTGCGGTTGGTGCGCACGCTCGTCGACGACGGGCTGGACTGGGTCGACCTGTCCTCCGGCGGCATCGGGGACACCTACCTCGGCCCGAAGGGGCCCGGCTACCAGGTGCCGCTCGCCGAGGCCGTGAAGCGGGGCACCGAGGACCTCGCCCTGGCACCCGGGCGCGGGCTCGCGGCGGACGGGCCCGACGGCGGCGCCCGCCGGCTGTTCGTCTCCACGGTCGGCTCCATCACCTCCGACGAGACGGCCGAGGCCGTCCTGGTCAACGACCGCGCGGACGCCGTCGGCATCGGGCGCGCCGCCCTGGTGCGCCCGAACTGGCCGGCCGAGGCGGCCCTGTCCCTGGGGGACGACCGCTTCCGCCAGTTCGTCGCCGCGCCCTACCACGGAGGCAAGTGGGGACGGCCCTGACCCGGCGGCTACCCTGACTCAGGTGCTGCCCTTCCTGCTGATCCAGACCCGCTCGGACGACGCCGTCGCCGCCGACGAGGTCCGCTCCACCACCGTCCTGGGCGGGTTCGGTCCCGGCGAACTGGTCACGCTGCGACTGGACCAGGTCGTCGCGGCCGCGGGGCCGTCGTCGGGCGGGACGGCGGACCTGGACTGGGCCCAGGTGGTGCCCCGCCACTCCGGGGTGATCGTGGGCGGCAGCCCCTTCACCTCCTCGGACCCGGACGAGTTCAAGTCCGACCTGCAGATCGTGGTGGAGGCCGAACTGCGCCGCCTGCTGGACGTCGTCCTCGAGCGGGACGTGCCCTTCCTCGGGGCCTGTTACGGGGTCGGCACCCTCGGACTGCACCAGGGCGCCACGGTGGACGGGACCTTCGGGGAACCGGCCGGGGCCGTCGTCGTGCGCCTGACCGAGGCGGGACGGGCGGACCCGCTGCTGGCGGGCGTGGACCCGGAGTTCGAGGCCTTCGTGGGGCACAAGGAGGCCATCCGCACCCTGCCCGGGCACGCCGTGGTGCTGGTGGCCGGGGACGCCTGCCCGGTGCAGATGTTCCGGATCGGCCGGCACCAGTACGCCACCCAGTTCCACCCGGAGCTGGACCTGGAGGGACTGCTGTACCGGCTGGAGACCTACGCGGACAACGGCTACTACGACCCGGCCGAGGCCGCGGACCTGTTCGCGCGGGTGCGGGCGGCCACCGTGACCGAACCGCGCAAGGTGCTGGAGAACTTCCGTGCGCGGTACGCGCGGCGGGGCTCGGACCCGTTTGACCCCTCCCCGGTCAGGCGGCGTGACCGGCGCCCCGGACTCGGGTAGAACTGAAGCATGAGTGTTCGCACCCCCGACCCGAATCCCGGGTGGCTGTCGGAAGAGGATCTCTACGAGGCCCGCCGTCGCCTGCCCATGGTCTACGTGGAGGCCCTGCCCGTCCGCCTGGATGCCCTGGGGTACGTGTCGGAGATCGGCCTGCTGTACCTGGCCGACGGCGGCGGGCACCTGCGCCGCACCTTCGTGTCCGGCCGCGTGATGTACCGCGAGACCGTCCGGGCCGCGCTGATGCGCCACCTGGAGAAGGACCTGGGCCCGCTGGCACTGCCCCAGTTGCCGCCGTCGATCACCCCCTTCACGGTGGCCGAGTACTTCCCCTCCCCGTCCGAGACGGGCCTGACGGACGATCGCCAGCACGTCGTGGCCCTGGCCTACCTCGTCCCGGTCACCGGTGAGTGCCAGCCCCGCGGCGACGCCCTCGAGCTGACCTGGCTGACCCCCGAGGAGGCACTGAGCGACTCGATCCAGGCCGAGTTCATCGGCGGCCGTGGCAACCTGGTGCGCCAGGCGCTGGCCCACGTGGGCTGGGGGCGCTGAGCCATGACCGCACCGACCACGTCCGGCGCGGGCGCCGGTTCCGCCTCGTCGCCCGCTTCCGCCGCGTCCTCCCCCACGCGCCCCACGCGCCCCACCGCCTCCTCGCCGTCCCGGCACGACGTCGGCGGGGACTACCTGCGCTCCGTCAAGGCCCAGCAGGTCCAGCCCGGCGACCGGTTCCTGACCCGTCGGGGCGAGCCCTCCGCCCCCGTGGCGCAGACCCGCATCACCCGGGACGACTTCGGCACCCCAGCCCTCGTCATCGCCACCCTGGCGGACGACCGGCAGGTCCGGATCGCCTTCGGTTCCACCATCAGGGTGCGTACCCACCGGCCCGCCCCGGCACTGGACACCGCGGCGGACCTGGCCCCCGTCCAGGAGGGTTCTCCGGAGGCCGTGGTGGTGGAGATCGCCCGGCGCCACCCCGACGACCAGCGGCTGCTGGCCCTGGCCGCCAAGCTCTCGCGCGGGATCAACATGCGTTCGGGCGCGCAGCTCGAGGACATCGACACCATCGCCCGGTACCTCTTCGTCGACCTCGATGACTCCGACGGCGCGCTGCAGGCGACGACGCTGCTGACCTCGCTGCCCTTCGACGGGGCGATGGGCCGGTGGAAGTCGATCGAGTCCGCCCTGGCGCTGGCCGCGAACATCCACCACCACCGGGGAGAGCGGGCCGAGGCCGAGGCCACCGGGGCGCGGTTGCGCGAGCCCGACGAGGCCGAGCCGGACCCCATCCGTGCCCAGCGGCAGGCGGAGTTCCGCCAGCGCCAGCTCAACGAGCCGAACCTCTACGACCGGGAGATCCTGCGCGCCGAGAGCGCCGGGGACCTCGCTGCGGAGCGGGGGTGGCGCGAGTCCCGGCTGTCCACGCTGTTCTACCTGCGGGCGCGCGGGGGCTCCGAGACGTACACCGGCGAGGAGCTGGACCGCCTGGTCCGGCTCGAGGTCCGGGCCCTCCGGGAGCTCGCGGACCGGCAGGCGGCGGCCGGCCCGGAGGCCTGACTCAGTCGCGGGCCTCGGTGGCGGGGTCGGCGTCGCGCCGGACCCACTTGCGCCAGGCCCAGGGGTAGAGCACGCAGGCCACGCCGACGGCCGCGCCGATGACGGTCTCGATGAACCGGTCCCTCAGCAGGGCCGGGCCGCCGACCGGTGAACCGGTGCCCACCGTGACCAGGACGGTGGACAGCAGCGCCGGCGGGACGGCAGGACGCGCGAGCCCAGGCCCACCACGATGGCCCATGCCACCGTGGCCACCGCGGTCAGCATCGCCTCGCCCAGCGGGGGCTGGTACGGCACCGAGGCCACGGCGGCGAAGGCGAAGATGTGGAACAGCGCCCCCTCCTGCCCCGTGGTGGTCCTGATGGCTCCCGGCTGATACATACCATGGAGGACGTGCCTGAAACCGTTGAATCCCGCCCTGAAGTGACCAACCAGACCCGTGGCCGTGAGGCCGGCGCCACGCCGGCCCCGGCCTCGCCACGGGACGCCGGCTTCGTCGTCGGGAGCCGGCTGACCGGTCCGGACGGGTCCGCGCGGGCCGGGCGCACCGGGACCATCACCACCCCGCACGGGCTGATCCAGACCCCCGCGTTCATCCCCGTGGCCACGCAGGCCACCGTCAAGGCCGTGCTGCCGGAGGCGATGGGCGAGCTCGGGACCCAGGCCCTGCTGGCCAATGCCTACCACCTGTACCTGCAGCCCGGTCCGGACATCCTCGACGAGGCCGGCGGCCTGGGGACGTTCATGAACTGGTCCGGACCCACCTTCACGGACTCCGGTGGCTTCCAGGTGATGAGCCTGGGCTCGGGGTTCAAGAAGGTGATCGACATGAAGGGCCCGGCCGCACCGTCAGGGCAAGGGGCGGACGACGCCGTGGCCCCCGGCAAGGAGCGGCTGGCCAACGTGGACGAGGACGGGGTCTGGTTCAAGTCCCACCTGAACGGGGACCGGCACCGGTTCACCCCCGAGGTCTCGGTGGGCATCCAGCACCAGCTGGGGGCGGACATCATGTTCGCCTTCGACGAGCTGACCACCCTGCACAACTCACGCGCCTACCAGGAGGAGTCGCTGGAGCGGACCCGCCGCTGGGCCCAGCGCTGCCTGGACGAGCACGCCCGCCTGACTCGCGAGCGCGCGGCGAAGCCCTACCAGGCCCTGTTCGGGGTCATCCAGGGCGCCCAGTACGAGGACCTGCGGCGCAAGGCCTGCCGGGACCTGGCCGCCATGACCACGGACTTCGCCGACGACGGCGGGGTCACCTCCCACGGCTTCGACGGCTACGGGATCGGCGGGGCGCTGGAGAAGGAGAACCTGGGCACGATCGTGGGCTGGTGCGTGGAGGAACTGCCCGAGGACAAGCCGCGGCACCTGCTGGGGATCTCCGAGCCGGACGATCTGTTCACGGCGGTGGAGAACGGGGCGGACACCTTCGACTGCGTCTCCCCCACCCGCGTGGCCCGCACCGGCGCGTTCTACACCGCCGATGGCCGCTTCAACCTGCCCGGTGCACGCTACAAGCGGGACTTCTCCCCCCTGGAGGAGGGGTGCGACTGCTACACCTGCGCGCACTACACCCGGGCCTACGTCCACCACCTGATCAAGGCCAAGGAGATGGTGTCCCACACGCTGATCTCCATCCACAACGAGCGATTCACCGTTCGCCTCGTGGACCGGATGCGCGCCGCCATCGAGGACGGGACGTTCTGGGACCTGAAGGACGAGGTACTCGGGCGGTACTACGCCTCGTCCCGGCAAGCCACCTCCGCGCGGTGACACGTTCCCGCGCCCTCCGGGCCCGGTAGCGCGGGAACGCGTCACGATGCTGGCCGCGGAACCGCCCCGGGCGTCACGCTCAGCCGACCGCCACGTGCGTGGACAGCTGCTCGAGGGATTGCAGCAACTCCCGGGTGTACGGGTGCCGCGGAGCACCGAAGACCTCGCCGGCCTGCCCGTGCTCCACCGCCTCCCCGTCCTTCATCACCAGGATCTCGTCGCTCATGTGGTGGATGACGCCCAGGTCGTGGGAGATGAACAGGTAGGTGGTGCCCAGGGTCTGCTGCAGTTCGATGAGCAGGTCCAGCACCTGGGCCTGGACGGAGACGTCCAGGGCGGAGACCGCCTCGTCCAGCACCACGACCTTCGGTTCCGGCGCCAGGGCCCGGGCGATCGCCAGCCGCTGCCGCTGGCCGCCGGACAGCCGCAGCGGGTGCTTGGCGAGGTGCTCGGGTGCCAGGCCCACCAGTCGCGCCCAGTGGTCGGCCAGCTCTTTACCGACACGGTTCGCGCCGGCACCTGGCTGGGCTACACCGGCAAGCCGATTACCGACATCGTCAACATCGGCATCGGCGGCTCCGATCTGGGCCCGAAGATGATCTGCCTGGCGCTGCGCCAGTACGCGCATCCGCGCCTGACGATGCACTTTGTGTCGAACGTCGACGGCCATGACATCGACGCCGCGCTGGCCAGGGTGAACCCGGAAACCACGCTGTTCATCATCGCGTCGAAAACCTTCACCACCGCCGAGACCATGATGAACGCCCAGACTGCGCGCGCATGGTTCCTGCAGCATGCCAAGGAATCGGAACTGTCGCGCCACTTTGTGGCGGTATCGACCAACACCGAAGCGA
>JAPFFX010000222.1 GCA_026645375.1 Citricoccus sp. WCRC_4
GCTTCTTCGGATTGCGAGCGATGCACGCCTGCACCGGGGACGGACCGACGCGGTGGGCTTCGCGGCGGTGGCGGGCTTGGCGGCAGGGGCCTTCGCGGCCGGGGCCGGGGTGCCCGAGGACTTGGGAGCGGCGTCCGCATAGGCGGAACGCAGCTTCTTGACCACCGGGGGTTCGATGGTCGAGGAGGCGGAGCGGACGAATTCGCCCATGTCCTGAAGCTTGTTCAGGGCCTCCTTGGATGAAATTCCGAGCTCCTTGGCGAGCTCGTGGACGCGGACCTTGGCCACGGTTCTCCTGTTCTGGTCCGCGCCGTGGCCTGTGGGTGGAGCCGGGGGCTCCTCCTAGGCCGCGTCAGACGGACCGATGTACGTCAAAGGTGTTCATCGTTGGGCACTCATCGCTTGGTGCTCATCGGGTTTCCATCAGATCTCTGACCCGCTCTCGTCGTTCGTTCTCAGTGCCGGTGCATCCGGGTGCCCGGCGAGCAGCCCGGCCAGGGCGGTCGCGTCGACCGGAGCACGGAAGGCCCGGTTGAATGCGCCTCGCTTCAGGGCGGTCTGCAGGCAAGCGGGGTCCGGGTGGAGCCAGGCCCCTCGGCCCGGCATGCGCCGGCGTGGGTCGGGTACCACGGATCGGGAACCCGTGACACCGTCCAGCACCAGTCGCACCAGCTTGGTGTGGTCCTCCCTGCCTCGGCATCCGACGCAGGTCCGCACCGGGGTGTGTGCCTGCATGAGGAGTCGTTCTGCCTTCGGAAGGGAATTGGACCTGAACCAGTCTACCCCAGTCCTCGTTCCTGTGCCCCCACCGGGGTCACCCGGGGCTCAGGCGCGGTCCTCGCCGGCGATGTCGATGCGCCAACCGGTCAGCTTGGCGGCCAGGCGCGCGTTCTGGCCCTCCTTGCCGATGGCCAGGGACAGCACGTCCCGCGGCACCACCACGCGGGCGGATCGGGTGGCGGCGTCCACCACCGTCACCGAGCTCACGCGGGCCGGGGACAGCGCGCTGGCGATGAACCGTTCCGGGTCCTCGCTGTAGTCCACGATGTCGATCTTCTCGTCGTTGAGCTCGCTCATCACGGCACGGACCCGCGAGCCCATCTCCCCGATGCACGCTCCCTTGGCGTTGACACCGGGCCGGGTGGACTTCACGGCCATCTTCGTGCGGTGCCCGGCCTCGCGGGCCAGGGCCAGGATCTCGACCGAACCGTCCGCGATCTCCGGGACCTCCAGCTCGAACAGCCTCCGGACCAGTCCGGGGTGCGAGCGGGACAGGGTGATGGAGGGGCCCTTCAGGCCGCGGTGGACGTCCACCACGTAGGCCCGCAAGCGCGTGCCGTGGGAGTAGTCCTCGCCGGGGACCTGCTCCGGCGGCGGCAGGACGGCCTCGACGGAACCGAGGCTGACCTGGATCATGTGGGGATTGGTGCCCTGCTGGATGAGCCCGGAGATCAGCTCGCCCTCCCGGCCCTTGAACTCGCCCAGGATCTGGTCGTCCTCGGCGTCGCGCAGTCGCTGCAGGATGATCTGTCGAGCCGTGGACGCGGCGATCCGGCCGAAGCCCTGGGGAGTGTCGTCGAACTCCCCGACGGCCGTGCCGTCCTCATCGAGCTCGGTGGCCCAGATGGTCACGTGACCGGTCTTGCGGTCCAGCTCGGCGCGGGCCTGCTGCAACGCACCGGGGGACTTGTGGTAGGCGACCAGCAGGGCCTGCTCGATCGTGGGCACGAGCTTGTCCAGCGGGATCTCGCGCTCCTTCTCCAGCAGCCGCAGCGCGCTCATGTCGATGTCCACTCAGACCTCCGTGTCCAGTTGTTCGCGGGAGGCATCGCCGCCACCGGTGGACAACTCTACCTGCACCCGCCCCGGGCCGAGGCGGTCGTAGGCGTGGCGTTCGGGCTCCCCCACCTTGGCGGGCATGCCCTTCTTGGCCCCGGCCCGCACGGGGACGAGCACCACGCCGGACTCGTCCGCCTCCCGGATGCGGGCCGTGATCTCCTGCCCGCCGAGCGAGACGGTCACCATGCGCCCCACGTTGCGGCGCCAGTGGCGCGGCTCGGTCAGCGGGCGCGAGACGCCCGGTGAGGACACCTCCAGCTGATAGGGCTCGGTGCCCAGTTCCGGCAGGTGGTCCCCGGCAGCGTCGAGGGCGTCGGACACGGCTGAGGCCACGGCGGCCACGTCGTCCAGGTCCAGCCCGGCGGTGCCGTCGGGACGGTCGACGACGACCTGCAGGCTCCGGTGCCCGGGCTCGCCGGCCACGGTGACGGACTCGAAGTACATCCCGGCGGCCTCGACGGCGGGGGCGACCAGCTCGGCGAGCGAGCCGGGCTGACGGGCTGTGGGGTTCTCAGTCATTCGCCCTAGGTTACCGGCCCAGCAACAGGTCGTATCCCAGCCGAGCGATCAGCACGAACACCACGATGAGGAAGACCACGCGGATGAACCCGGCGCCACGCTTCACGGCCATCCGGGCACCGACGTAACCGCCCACCATGTTGGCCGCGCCCAGGATGAGCCCCAGTCCGAGCAGGACGTGGCCCGAGGGCAGGAAGAACGCGATGGCCCCGAGGTTGGTGGCCAGGTTGACGATCTTGGCCTTGGCCGAGCCCTGCAGGAAGTCGTAGCCGAGGATCGCCACCAGCGCGATGACCAGGAAGGTCCCGGTGCCGGGCCCGAGCAGGCCGTCATAGAAGCCGATGACCAAGCCGATGACGATCGCGACGGCCAGGTGCCGCCGGCCCTCGTACCGCAGCCCGGTGTCCCGACCCAGCTGGGGCCGGGCCGCGGTGAACACAGCCACCCCGATCAGCGCCAGCACGATGACGGGCTTGATCACCTCGGCCGGAAGCAGCGTGGCCACGATCGCCCCGCAGAAACTGCCCACCAGGGCGACACCGGCCATGGGCAACGCGGTCCGCAGGTCCGGGTGCACGCGCCGGTAGTACGTGATGGCGCTCGTCGCGGTGCCGAAGACGGAACCCATCTTGTTGGTGGCCAGGGCCTGGACGGGAGAGATGCCCGGCACCATCAGCAGGACGGGCAGCTGGAGCAGGCCGCCCCCGCCCACCACGGCATCGATCCAGCCGGCGGCCAGGCCGGCCAGCACGATCATCACCACCGTGGCGGCGGTGATGTCCTCCAGCCCCGTCAGCACGGTCCCCTCCCCGCCCGGATCAGCCGGCCACGAGCGCGGCGATGACGTCGGCGGCCGTGGCCACCTCCACCTCCTGGGCCTCCCCGGTCGCCCGGTCCTTGACCTCCACGACGCCGTTGGCGAGCCCGCGGCCCACCACCACGGAGGTGGGGATGCCGATGAGTTCCACGTCGGAGAACTTCACGCCGGCGGAGACCTTCTTCCGGTCGTCGTAGAGCACCGTCAGTCCGCGTTCCTCGAGGCCCGCGACGAGTTCCTCGGCGGCGGCGAAGATCTCCTCGCCCTTGCCGGTGGCCACCACGTGGACGTCGGCCGGCGCCACGGCCCGCGGCCACACCAGACCCTTCTCGTCGTGGTTGGACTCGGCCAGGGCGGCGATGGCCCGGGTGACGCCGATGCCGTAGGAGCCCATGGTGACCACGACCTGCTTGCCGTTCTCGTCGAGCACCTTCAGGTCCAGTGCCTCGGCGTAGCGGCGGCCGAGCTGGAAGATGTGGCCCATCTCGATGCCGCGACGGGTCCGCAGGGGTCCCGAGCCGTCCGGGGCCGGGTCGCCGTCGCGCACCGCGGTGGCCTCGACGACGCCGTCCCAGGTGAAGTCCCGCCCGGCCACGAGGCCGAAGACGTGCTGCTGGGGCGCGTTGGCCCCGGTGATCCAGGGGGTGCCGGGGGCGATCCGCGGGTCCACGAAGAAGGGCACGCCGGATTCGGCCTCGCCGCCCAGGAACTGGGTCGACGCCCCGTCCGCCGCCACGCGGGCCGGGCCGATGTAGCCCTTGACGAAGGAGGGCACCTTCTTCAGGTCCTCCTCGGTGGCCGCCTCGAGGGTCGGTTCGCCCGTGGCCCCGAGCAGTTCCCCGACGCCGGACTCCAGCCGCTTGAGATCGACGTCCCGGTCCCCCGGCACGGCGACGACGAAGGGCCGGCGCTGCTCGCCGTCGAGCACGGCGGTGACCACGACGCACTTCAGCGTGTCCGCGGCGGTCCACTCGCCCTGGGTGCGCGGGGCGAGCTGGTTGGACACCTCCACCAGGGCCGCGATCGTCGTCGAGTCCGGGGTGTCCTTCACCTCGGCCGCCGGGGCCCCTGAGGCATCGACCCCGGCAGGGGGCACGGTGGTGACGGCCTCGACGTTGGCGCGGTAGCCGCCGTCGGACTCCACGAACGTGTCCTCGCCGATCGGCGAGGGGTGCAGGAACTCCTCCGACGCGGAGCCGCCCATCGCGCCGGCCGTGGCCTGCACCGGCACGACCTCCAGGCCCAGCCGGGAGAAGATGCGCAGGTAGGCGGCCCGGTGGTCCTGGTACGCGCGCTCGAGGCCGGCGTCGTCCACGGTGAAGGAATAGGAGTCCTTCATGATGAACTCCCGCACCCGCAGCAGGCCCGCCCGTGGACGGGCCTCGTCCCGGTACTTGGTCTGGATCTGGTACAGGTATGCCGGCAGGTCCTTGTAGGACGAGTAGTGGTCCTTGACCAGGAGGGTGAACATCTCCTCGTGGGTGGGCGCGAGCAGGAAGTCGGCGCCCTTGCGGTCCTTGACGCGGAAGATCCCGTCACCGTAGTCCTCCCAGCGCCCGGAGACCTCGTAGGGCTCCTTGGGCAGCAATGCCGGGAACTGGACCTCCTGGCCGCCGATCGCGTTCATCTCCTCGCGCACGATCTGCTCGACCCGGTTCTTCACCCGCATGCCCAGCGGCAGCCAGGTGAAGGCGCCCGGGCCGGCTCGCCGGATGTAACCGGCGCGCACGAGGAGCCGGTGGCTGGCGACCTCGGCGTCGGCCGGGTCATCACGCAGGGTGCGGAGGAACAGGGTGGACATGCGCAGGGGCACTTCGGCTCCGATCAGTGGGTACGGTGTTGCGGTCTGGGAAAGCAGGGGGACAACGGGGGACGGCGCTCAACCGTCGAGTTGGGCGCGCAGGGACTCGACCTTCTCCAGGCCCTCCCCGACGGGGACGGCCTGGTCCCCGACGCGGGATCCCGCGTAGGTGACCAGCCTCTCGCCGTCCTGGACGTAGAGGGTGGTGGAGGTGGAGGACTCGGTGCCCTCGGGCAGTTCGACGTCCTCGATCGACACCGACGTGCCGATGGTCATGGCCAGCGCGGCATCGGCGTCGGCCTCCACGTCGGCCAGTTCCAGGGTGGCCTCGGCGGTCATCCCCTCCCCCATCCCGATCGTGTAGGACGAACACGTCCGGGCGAACTCCTCGTAGTCGTCCAGGGCCGCGGCGGCCGCGGCGGCGTCCGGGAACAGGGTGACGCTGAGCATGTCCGACGCCGGGGAGGCCGGGTCCTCGGTGTCGACCACGATCCCGCCGACCAGCTCGGTGCCCTCCGGCAGCCGGCCGGTCTGTGCCCCCAGCCCCTGCTGGCCGCACTCCTCGGGGGTGACCGTCATCTCCGCCGTCATGCCCTGGGTGCTCTCGGTCAGCTGCTGGAGCCGCTCCCCGCTGACGATCTGCGCCTGCTCCCCCAGGACGGCCTTCAGGGCGGCCTCGATGCCGGAGGCTGCCCCGTCCTGGGTCGCGGAGGCGCTCGGGGTGGCCTCCGGGGCCGGTTCGGTGGCCGACGCCGCGGCCGATTCCGGGGGCGGGGCCGGGGTGGTCTCCTCCTCGGCCCCGGACCCGCCGCAGGCCGTGAGGGCCAGGGCGAGCAGGCCGGTGCCCAGGACGGCCCGCAGCGCGATGGCGGGGCGGGACGAGTGAGGATTCATGGCCTGGCCGTGCTTTCTGGACGCCGGTGGTGATGACTAGGAAAGCATAGGTCACCCGCGGGCCGTGGGCCCGCTAGAGCAGGACGGTCGCGAACGTGCCGACCTGTTCGAACCCGACGGTCCGGTAGGTCCGCACGGCGGCCGTGTTGAAGCTGTTGACGTAGAGGCTGACGTGTTCGGTGATGGTGTGGGCGTAGGCCGCGACCGCCGCCATCGAGGGGGCCGCCAGCCCGTGGCCGCGCAGGGAGGGGTCGACCCACACCCCCTGGATCTGGGAGCACCGGGCCGAGACCACCCCGAGGTCGGCCTTGAACCGGACCCGTCCGGCGTCGTCGAGGTCCACGAGGGAATGGCCGTTGCGGATGAGGTCCTCCACGCGCAACCGGTACTGCACGGCGCCGTTGGCCAGCGGCGAGAACCCGAGCTCCTCCTCGAACATCGCCACGCAGGCCGGGAGCACGGCGTGGAACTCCTTCGGCCGGGCCGGCCGCACCCGGGGCGAGGGCTCGACGGCGGGAGCACCGGGCAGGACCATCAGCGGTTGCTCGTCGCGCACCTGGCGGGCCCGCTGGGGACCCCGGCCCAACTCCTGCCAGATCGACAGCACGGCGTCGCGGGGGCCGTAGACGGAGGCGAAGCGGCGCCGCAGTGCCAGCAGGGCGCGGCCGAACTGGACGCCTGCCTCCGGGGAGGCGCCGACCGGGACGATGTTGGCACCGACCCAGCAGGCGGCCTCCAGCCCGGGAGCGAGTCCCGAGGAGCGGCCGGGGGCCGGGGGTGCCCCGGAGGCGTCGATGCCCAGGAACAGGGACCCGCCGGAGCGCGTGCTGCCGGCATGGCGTCCGCTCTCCAGGACGGACTCTACGAAGCAGTTGGCCACCGGGTCCGCGGCGGCCAGCGCGGCCAGGGCCGCGGTGTCCGCGGGCGTCAGGACGCGGACGACTCCGCCCGTGGCCCGGCGGACGGCGTCGTCAGCTGACGGTGACCACGGGCGAGCCCTGGACAGGATCCCGGCCATCAGTCCCTTCCCCGCTGCCGTCCTCCATGCCGGACTCGGCCGCGATGCGACGGGCCTCCTCCAGCAGGGTCTCGACGATCTGGTCCTCGGGGACGGTCTTGATGACCTCGCCCTTGATGAAGATCTGGCCCTTGCCGTTGCCGGAGGCCACGCCCAGGTCGGCCTCGCGGGCCTCACCGGGGCCGTTGACGACACACCCCATGACGGCCACGCGCAGGGGCACGGTCAGGTCCTTGAGCCCCTCGGTGACCTCCTCCGCCAGCGAGTAGACGTCCACCTGCGCGCGCCCGCAGGACGGGCAGGAGACGATGTCCAGCTTGCGCTCGCGCAGGTTCAGGGACTGCAGGATCTGCAGGCCGACCTTGATCTCCTCGACCGGCGGTGCGGACAGCGAGACGCGGATGGTGTCCCCGATGCCCTGGCCCAGCAGGTAACCGAAGGCGGTGGCCGACTTGATGGTCCCCTGGAAGGCCGGGCCGGCCTCGGTCACGCCCAGGTGCAGCGGCCAGTCGCCGCGCGCGGCCAGCAGCTCGTAGGCACGGGCCATGACCACCGGGTCGTTGTGCTTGACCGAGATCTTGAAGTCCCGGAAGCCGTGCTCCTCGAACAGCGAGGCCTCCCAGACGGCGGACTCCACGAGGGCCTCCGGGGTGGCCCTGCCGTACTTCTCCAGCAGGCGCTTGTCCAGGGAGCCGGCGTTGACGCCGATCCGGATGGAGGTGCCGGCCTCGGAGGCTGCCTGGGCGATCTCCTTGACCTGGTCGTCGAAGCGCTTGATGTTTCCCGGGTTCACCCGGACGGCACCGCAACCGGCCTCGATGGCCGCGAAGACGTACTTGGGCTGGAAGTGGATGTCCGCGATGACCGGGATGGTGGACTGCTGGGCGATCACCTTCAGCGCGGCGGCGTCCTTGTCCGTGGGGCACGCCACGCGCACGATGTCGCAACCGGCGGCGGTGAGCTCGGCGATCTGCTGGAGGGTCGCCCCGATGTCATGGGTCTTCGTGGTGGTCATCGACTGCACGGAGACCGGGTGATCCGAGCCGACGCCGACCCTGCCCACGGAGATCTGCCTCGTCGTGCGGCGCGGGGCCAGGACGGGCGGTGGGGCGGCGGGCATGCCGAGGCTGACGGGCACGGAGGGACTCCTGGTTCACTGGCGGTTCGGATTCGCGCCCAGTCTACTGGTAGGAGACGAACCACGGCTGGGGAGTGACCATGGTCATGGTCTGCTCCGGCGTGAACGTCGGGTGGTCCTCATCGACGAAGTTCTTCCAGCCCAGGCGCATCCCGGCCGGCAGGTCCTTCTTCAGGGCGCGCCAGGTCTGGAGCTTCTGCCCCGGGGTCCCGTGGCCGTCCGCGTGCACCATCAGCACCAGTCCGGCACGGGGCTGGACGTCCTGGCGGTCCGGGATCATCCGCACCTGGAACTGGTGCAGGATCACCAGCTTCTCCGGCAGCCGGTGCTCGGCCACCAGTTCCGCCAGCCAGGCGGTGACGTCGTTGACCTCGGCGGCGGAGACCTGGCCGACCTGCCGCATGTGCCGCTGCCCCGGCCGCAACCGCCACTCGGGGTCCAGGGCGAGGCCCACGTGGGGTCGTGCCAGCAGGTCCTCGAACATCCGGGCCTGGCTGAGGAAGTCCGCGGTCCCCGGCTGCAGGTCCAGCACCACGTAGGTGTCCGCCTCGCCGGCCGCCTCGACCCAGGCGCGCAACCGGCCCGGGTCCACCGGGGTGCTGTAGTCCCCGGTGGGGCCGGGGGCGGCGGTGGCCACGGTGGAGATGATCTCGAACGCCGGGATGACCGGTTGCTCGCTGTACTCCTGGTACTCGGCGGCCAGCTCCGCGGCCCGCGCGATCGCGCCGTCCACGTCCTGCTCACCGAGCATCCCGAGCGCACCGGTGCCGGGAGTCCCGTAGAGCGCGACCATCCGCCGGCCCGGGAACAACCGCGTGCCGCCGCCGGGCAGCTCTGGGGCCGGGGCCGTCGTCGGGGTGGGGTCCGGGCTGGCCGCCAGGGACGACGCCGGCGCCCCGGGCGCGCCCGGAGCACCGTCGGAGGAGGTGCAGGCGGTGAGGAACGCGGCGGCGCCGGTGCCGCTGAGGCCGGCCAGCAGTGCCCGGCGGCTCGGTCTGGTCAGGAGTCCCCGCCCCGGATCACCGCGGCCTGGTCCCCCACGGCGCAGCTCCACTCGTGGACGTCGGTGGAGTGGATCAGGCCCTGCTTCTTGAACGGGTCGCCGTCGAGCAGGTCCCGGACGGCCTCATCGGAGTCCGCGCGGACCAGCAGCAGGGCGGCCGAGGGGTCGTCGACGAAGGCGCCGGCGGCCACCATGGCCGGCCCCAGGGAAGCCAGGAACTCGCGGTGCGCGGCCCGGTGGGCATCACGCTCCTCCCCGAGCCCGGCGACGTACGTGTACTGGACGGCGAAGATCTTCTCCATGCCCCCACCCTAGGTCAGGGGCGGGTCAGAACAAGCGGACGGGTTCCACGATGTCCGCCACGATGAGCAGCAGCCCCATGCCCAGCAGGGCGACGCCCACCACGTAGGTCAGCGGCAGGAGCCGGGCGATGTCGAACGGGCCGGGGTCCTGGCGCCGGGTGATCCTGGCCCAGCCGCGGCGGACGGCCTCCCACAGCGCCCCGGCCACGTGCCCGCCGTCCAGGGGCAGCAACGGGATCAGGTTGAACACCATCAGGGCCACGTTGACACCGGCCACCAGGGACAGCAGCATCGAGGCCTTGTCCGCCAGCGGCACCTCGGGCAGGGCGGCCGCCTCACCGGCGATCCGGCCGACGCCGACCACGGACATCGGCCCGTTGGGGTCCCGCTCCTCGGGACCGAACACCGCCTCGGCGGTCTCCCAGAGCTTCACGGGCAGCACCACCACGACCTCGGCGGTGGCCTGCAGCTGCTGGCCCATCACCGGGAAGGTCTCCGTCACCGGGGCGGGGACGTTCTCGACCTGCGACCCCATGCCCACGAAGCCGACCTGTTCGGTGCGGGGGCTGCCGTCGGGGTTCTCCTGGACCCTGCCCAGTTCGTCCGTGACGGGCCGTTCGGTGAGCCGGGGGGTGATGGTGCCGCCCTGCTGCACGCCGTCCCGTTCCCAGGTCACGGCCGTGGGCTGGCCGGCCCGGTCCCGGATGGCGCCGGAGAGCTCGTCCCAGGTCTGCACGGGCCGGCCGTTGAACGCGGTGATGGTGTCCCCGGGCTGCAGGCCGGCCGCGAAGGCCGGGGCCTCCGGGTCCCCGGGCTGGCAGTCCTCCTGGCCGGCGGCGGCCCGCTCCTGCTGGACGGCCGCGGGCACCACGCACCGGAAGACCTCGGAGACGGTGGTGG
>JAPFFX010000180.1 GCA_026645375.1 Citricoccus sp. WCRC_4
AGAACGGTGTTGTGGTCGAATCCCGTGCCGATCAGCGCCAGGGACACGGGCGCCATGCGCACGATGGTGAGGCTGAGGACCGCGTAGGCGGCCATGGCCAGGTCGATGCGCTCGACCATGATCGGGACGGCGATGGCCCCGAACGCGAACCACACCAGCAGGGACACCAGACCGCTGGCGTGTTCCAGGAACTGGAGTTCGGCCGGTCCGCGACGTCCGGCCACGGCCCCGAAGGCCAGGCCACCGCAGAAGGCCGCGACGAAGCCGTTGCCGTGAGCCATGGTGGCCGCGGTGTAGGCCAGGAGCGCGAGGGCCAGCACCGCGATGCCGGCGAAGTCCTCAGCGGCCCATCCGCCCCGTCTGGCGCGGCGCAGCAACGCGCCGCCGATGACCCCGATGACGCTGCCGACGACCGCGCCGACGGCGAGTTCGAGCAGGGCGCCTCCGACTCCTATCGCACCTTCATGGCCGGCAGCGGCGGCGGTGCCGGCAATGGCGATCATGACCACGGGGGTG
Organism: Citricoccus sp. WCRC_4; assembly: GCA_026645375.1. Taxonomy (GTDB): domain Bacteria; phylum Actinomycetota; class Actinomycetes; order Actinomycetales; family Micrococcaceae; genus Citricoccus. The sequence goes on from JAPFFX010000180.1 coordinate 517, forward strand.
ACGATGCCGTCGTTGAGGCCGCTCTCGACCGTGATGAGGCGCCGGATCCGTTCCGGCACCGCCGGGTTCGTGACGACGGTGATGCCGAGCGCGGCGTCGGTGGGCGCCAACGCGGCCCCCACCAGCAAGGCAAGCCAGACCCCGAGACTGGGAAGGAGCCAGCCGGCCAGGCCCCAGCCGGCGACCACGGTCAGCGGCAGCCCGATGGCGAGCAGCCGCACGTAGAGTCCCAACCCCCTGCGGAAGTCCTGGATGCGGATGCGGGCGGCATCGGAGAACAGCACCCACACGAGGGTGGTCTCCACCAGCGGCTTGAGCCGCTCCGGGGCGGCGGGGGTGTCGACCAGGCCGGCAAGGGCCACCAGCGCCCCGATCGCGGTGAAGACGATGGGCGCGGTCAGGTCCGCCCGTTCCAACCGGGCCGATACCAGCCCCCAGAGGAAGATGGTGGCGGTGACGACCACCACCACGGTGAGCTCCACGTCGTCCTCCTTCCGCGCGGTTGCTTCTCTTCAGATCCTCTTCAGGCACCCAAGGCGTTCTGGTCCGGCGTGCCCCCGCACCCAGCGGGTCGTGTCGGGCTTGAGCACCCGCACCGGGATGTCGCCGCGCCGCTTGCGCAGCACGCGGTTGCGGTAGACGACGGTGAAGACGCCCAGGGCGCAGAACCACGACGGCACCCCCATGAACACCAGAAGCGCCCAGATCATCTCGCTGCCTCCGCGTTCTTCCTGCAGGCCGGGTCAGTCTCTGCGGATCATGCCGGGGCAGCTCCAGGACCCGTCGAGGGCCGCGGGCCCGGGCCGGTACAACCGCAGGATGACGAACCACGCACGCTCTGGGGACGTCGGCAGCCAGTTCGGCTCCTGATCGCCGGGAGCCGGGTCCGGTTGCAGGTGGAGCGTCAGCCCCCCGTCGCGATCCATCCGCAACCCGGACGCGTGGTCACCGACTGCGTACCGGCCGATCGGGTTCGGGATGAGGTTGAGATCCTCCGCGGTGTAGGCGGTCAGGGACCAGAACGCATCCACCGGCGGTCGTTCATCGGGCGCGAAGTGCAGCGTGTACCGATGCTTCGGGTCGAGCCTGGCCCCGTCGAGGTCCTGGAAGTTCAGCAGGTACATCGACTCCGCAGGATCGTTGGCGGCGATGCCGGCCAATGACTGATCCGCGGCCCGGCGCAGGAAGTCGTTGCCGAACCGTCCCTCTTCCGGTGGAGGGTACCGCCAACCGTTGACGATCCTTGCCCAGTCGCCGCTGGAGAACTGCTCCCTGAGCAGGGCCATCCCGGTGGTCGCGGCACGGGCAAGGCCCTGGCGGACCGCTTCGGGTTGGGTTTCGACGTCCAGTCCGGGGCCGATGCCCAATCCGCCGAACTGCTCCAGCAGCAGGGCGTGCTGGGGCGGCGGCGGGTTCTCGGCCAGCATCGCGTTCAGGGTCTTCCAGGGGCCGAGCGGGTCCTCGGTCACCGGCACCGGCGCGTACACGTCCCGCCGATCCGGGGCGGTCACCCCGACCGTGCCCCACGCACTGAGGGGGGTGAGCCGGTACCGGCCCTGCAGGGCGGCCGCGTTCGACAGATCCTCGACCCCGTTGACCGCGGTGCGGCCCAGCACCAGCGCCCACGGGGTGGGCGAGGGCCGGACCCGCTGCACCCCAGGCGGCAGCTCGCCGTCCCAACCGGGGCCGACGATGGCGAAGGCGCCGGCCCCCGAGCCGGTCGTGCGCTGACCGACGTAACCGAAGTTGTCCGATGTGAACCCGGCGAGCTGGAACGTGAAGTACCTCGCGCCCATGTCCGGGTGGGACAAGATGATCGGTTGCTCGCTCAGATCCAGCCAGGCCAGGGAGTACAGCGAGTCAGTGCTCGGACAGCCCCCTGACCGGAAACCGGCGTCCAGAAGCCGCCTGGCGTGCCAGAACTGGTTGACCGCGGCATACGGGACGATGTCCGGGTCCTGCTCCCTGGTCACCCACTCATGCCGGAGCTTGGCGTTGTAGATGTAGGGGAAGCCGTAGATGAAGGCCTGCACCCCGCCCGTGTAGGCGTACTCGGACTGCCAGGTGGCCCGGCCGGCTTGCTCGTCTGGGGTCTTTGGCACGTCATCCTCCCGTCCAGGACCGCGGTGGGCGGTCAACTCGGGCCATCTCGAATGTGGTCGGACGCCCTATGTCCGGGATCGGAGCTGGCAACCCCGACGACGCAGTCCCGCCCCGCCCAGAAGGCCCTCTTACGTCGGACCGCTCGCCCGCTCCGCTGGGCTGGAGACAACCTTAACCACGGCCCACGCGCCACGACATCACCCCACTGGGGCGATGCGACCGCGGGCCAACAGGCAAGAAACTGGCCTCATCATGCGTTCGCCGTGCCTCCATGCGTTCCCAGCGTCCCTTGGCCCCCGCAGAACGCCGAAGAAAGTACAACGAAGAGAGGCTCGCCATGGCTCCCGCACAGGAGGAAGGCACACTCCCCGTCGACGCGAAGGATCTTCACGGCAAGCACCACGCCGAGATCATCGTCCTCACCAGGGACGAGAAAGGGCCCGGCGCCTTTGGCATGGTGTACAACACCATCGGCTTGACCGACGAGGTCACGGACGAAGACTTCGACGCACAGTTTCGAGACCTGGACCCTGATGCACTGGCGAAGGAGTTCAACGCCGATGCGGTCTGGATGAACGGACCTCGCCGTTGCGTGATGGACCGCCTCAGGCTAACGGTTCTGGAAAACGGGAAGATCACCATGGTTGGCCCCATCCCCATGCAGACGATCGGCACCATGCACTTCCCCGACCTGAACGGGTTCCTCGCCAGCGAGAGGCCTCCCTACACCGAAATGACGGTAGGGCGAACCACGGAGGAGTTCTTCAACGCCGGCCGGCAGGTGTACCAGTTGGTCTCCCCCTCCGGGGGCGTCTACTGCATGCACAGCGCTTCCCTGAAGGTCGACCCGGACAACACCCCCGACAGACTCCCCACCCTCGGTGAACGGCTCCATCTGCCGGACGGGTGGGAATACCGGACGCCCACCCTCGAGGAAGACCTGGTCGTACGCGCACTCCGCGGCGCCGGCGAAGCGCACATTGTCCTCGATGAGTACGAGAACAACTACCAGCGCATAGAGAACTGACCCTTCCTTACGTTGTTGGAGTGGGTGCGGGGCCGATGAGTTTGCCCCTGACCGCACCGAGTGTCTCGCAATCCTCTACTTGTGAAACAGATTGACGATGCGTCGGGTGCGCGTGGAATGGGACTTGTCGCCCATCGTCTTTCGCGGACGCTGGTTGGCGGGGTTGGACGAAGCGGTTCGGCGGGTTGCTCCTTCTCCCGGGGCCGTTGGTGGCCATACGTGCCTCGGTTGGGGAGACTTATCCCATGGGTGAGAACCACACGGCTGCCGAGTCATCA